>NZ_KV789892.1:0-634 GCF_001807705.1 Klebsiella sp. HMSC25G12
GTCGTGTTCATGCGGCTGTTCCCGGTCAGCAGACGCAGGAAGGTGCGCACGTGTGGCATGGCGGGCAGACGCGCACCGAGACGGCGGGATTCCTCCACCGACAGGACCGCCTGCAGCGCTGCCTGCCGGGCTGGCTTCAGGGTCACCAGAGACGTTGTTGATGCGTTCACTGTGCGCCCTCCATGACCAGCATGCTGATGATGCTGGCCTGACTGTAGCCATCGGCATCGAGCCGGGCAACCAGACTCAGCGTGTGGCTGATGGCTTCCGGCGACCAGTCCGACAGCGTGCTGATAACCGAGAACGGACGACCGCTGGCCGGGACAAACACCACCATCCAGGCCGGAGAGATATCGCCGGGACTGCACACGGCGAGATGATAGTTACCGTGTGAAGGCGTGAAGCGGATCTGTACCGGGAAAAAGCCCCCGAACTCGCTGCGGTACTCCCCGTTCATGTCCCAGTTATCCGGGCAGTTCAGGTCACGCATCACGGCATGGGTCAGTTCGCGGCGCAAATCCTCCCCTCCTTCGCGCCAGTCTTCGTATTCCTGTGGGATCATGGTTTTCAGGACATCGGGGGTAATAATATTGCGCATCATCGTCTCCTTATCGCCGCCCCGCAGGGCGGCGTC
>NZ_KV789893.1:0-80976 GCF_001807705.1 Klebsiella sp. HMSC25G12
GAAATGACCTGCTTATTCGCACCTTCCTTAAACGAGTGGTTAAGCCAGATCAGTGGCTGTACATAACGTTTAGGTTAACCCTGGTGACGGGTAATGACGCGGTCGCCTTGGGCGATCTTTCCGGCAAAACCTGCTGGCATGCCCACGAAGATACTCTTAGACATCCGCCCCCAATTTTATGCTGGTATTATGGGAGTAACCGCTGCTCGTCACGCCCGGTTCACCCCGTGCAGCGATGTGCTTTTTATTAGCTAAATGCGCGCGTAATAATAAAAATAATTTCTTCAGCTTTATTCATTTTCAGAATTATCGCACAAGGTCTTACCTTAATCTGAAATGGCTGAGGGATAGTTGTTTTTGAAAACTTATACCCCGTATTATTTGATAATCATCTTTATCTCTGAAAAGGTCGTGTATGAGTAATTTTCTGCTATTAGCCCTGGCGGTGGTGTTATTGTTAACATCATTATTTTGTGGTCTGTCATATGTTAAAGACAGAAGGAAGCTTAAGATGCGTTTTAACAAAACCCGGCGTTAATGGGTTGCTATTGAGGATAGCGCAAGAGCGATGGCCGAGAATCGCGCCAGCTCTTGCTTAGTATCAATCTGGAATTTTTTCATGATGTTTATTTTGTGTGAAAAAACCGTCTTATGGCTGATGCCCAGCTCTTGCGCTATCTGTTGATTGTTCATTCCCGTTTTTATCGCATCGATAATATAAAGCTGCGATTTGGTCAATGTTAGTCGCGGGCATTTAAGGCAGCGTCTGCTGTCTTTTTCCGCCCCCCCAGCGACGGGTTTACTTAATGCCGTCAGACGGTTTGCAATTTGCTTTTTAATGCTGCTGAGATCGGCGTTGATACTGATAAAACAGGCATCACGCAGACAAAGCGGCAAACGGTCAACCCGGGCACAGCTGTCGCTGGGGACAAAAACAAAGACAGGCGTCTGTTGCGGTATCTTCTTGAAGTACGGGTGACACAGGTAATGTTCACCGGTTTCCATTTCCGTAAAAAGCACATCAGTCTGGCTAATGATGTCAGATGAATATTCGTGAAGGGAAAAGGGCGTACAGATATTTTCTTCGATTGCGATCTCGATCAGTAGCTCGCAAATTCCCCGTTTCAGATAAATATTTTCAGTGTTAATTAAAAAATCAGGCATAGTGATGATGAACGCGAAATGGATTAAGGTTGATAAAATTCTTTGAAGCAAATTTGTTTTGCGAATATGGTCTTAGGATATTTCTAATAACAAACAAAAGCAATAAGTCCAAAATTGGACTTATTGCTGTGCGGATGATATAAGATTTTTAAAATCAGTGAGTTACGTATATGAGTCGCATAGAAGTTGTCGGCAATTTGGCACAAACTGCTTAAATTGCTTATATTGCATGCGTTAATTCTGGTCTCAAATATATTAATCAAAGTAATTTATTCACTGTGTGAATTGCTATTTCAAAAATACGTTGTGCAGGCGCGGATCCTCGATGAGATCGCGCCTGAGCGAAGCCAGGAGTTGTCTTTGACAAAAAGGGAGCGAGGTATTGTCCCGCCGCTGCGGAGGGTGAACAGCAACGGCGTACAAAAGAATCAGTTATCGGGGTTGTTGGAAATGCCTTTCCAGACCATCCCCAGGCCGATCAACATCGACGCGAAGAGGGCGAACAGGGTGGTGGAGATAAAAATACCGGTCATGGTGGTGCCTCAGAAAGTGCGTATGCAGGTTATTAGGCACGGGACGGCGAGAAAGGTTCCTTGCAGGGCTGACTATTTTTCCGTCAGGGTTTGCCGGCTGATGCCAGCAAGGTAATGGCTTGTCAGCGCGCCTCGGGCGGCGGAGCGAGCCGCTGGTGAGGAACGCGCTTATCACTGCAGTCGTAAAGGGCAAAACGGACGGTGGGGGTGGTGGCGCGGTCCGGGCGTTGACATCCCTTTGAACAAGTTATATATACATGTCGCTTCTGTTTATTGAATGTTAAACAGCATCAGTTATGGGACTCAGAAGCGCCACTGCCCCCGCCGTCGGGCGGGGGTCACTCTGCCACCCGGCCTGGTTATTTTTTCCTGTGGCGAGTGATAAAAAATTTTATTTTCGCTCTTGAAAAATGCACTGCAGATATTATTTTATATAGCGGACAAGCAATGCTTGCCTTTATGTTGAGCTTTTGAATGGATATTCAGGAGGTTAATTATGGCACTCAAAACCTTGTCAGCACTCCCTGTTTTCGCTGATTCTCTTTTTGCCGATCGTTTCAACCGCATTGACCGTCTTTTCAGCCAGTTAACTGGCGATACGCCGGTGGGCGCCTTGCCGGCCTATGATTTGCAGAAAATAGATGACAGTAATTTCCTGCTCAGCGTCAGCGTGCCCGGCTGGAAAGATGAGGAACTGGAAATAGAGACCGTCGGCGGTAATCTGCATATTACCGGCAAACGTGCAGAAACTGATTCCGGGACCGACGGTAGCCAGCGCTGGATATATAAAGGCATCCGCCGCGCTGATTTCCAGCTGAGTTTCTCGCTTCCTGAACATGCCCAGATTAATCAGGCACAGCTGGATAGTGGGATCTTAAAGGTGACTATCCATCAGGAGATCCCGGAAAGCGAAAAACCGCGCAAAATTGCCATTGAGAGTCACGGCCGGGTGATTGAACACAAGGTCTGATTCGGCGACAGTTCAGACGAGTATTCGCTAAGGCCCGCGCTGCGGGCCTTTATTTTTCCATCCAAACTGACGCGATCGGTCTACTGCCGACGAGAGAAATCGATATGCTATTCTTTTAACTGGCGCGATGCTGCTGTTATTCCTTTGATATTTTGCGAGGGGTCTGAATGACAGACGAGATGAGTTACGATGCAAAACCGACCTCAGCGCTGACGGCGGAAGTGGCTCAGATGCTGGTTGCGCGGGGCTGGCGGCTAACCACGGCAGAGTCCTGCACCGGGGGCAATCTGGCGGCGGCGCTCTGTGCTCAGGCGGATACCGCGGCGTTTTATGATACCGGCGTCGTCACTTTCAGCGATGAAGCCAAACGAAACGTGCTGCAGGTTCGTGCGGAAACCCTGGCGGTACACAGCGCCGTCAGCGAAGCGTGCGTCCAGGAGATGTCGACCGGCATTCTGGCAATGGCTGACGCCGATATCGCCATTGCCATCAGCGGCTACGCGGGACCGGAGGGCGGGGAAGATGGTACCCCCGCCGGCACGGTATGGTTTGCCTGGAATTTTCGTGGCCAGACTGAAACCAACCGGATGTGCTTTGCCGGCGACTGTGAGACCGTGGTGGCGAAAGCGGTACGATATGCCCTGGCGGCGCTGAGCGAAAAGCTTGCCCACTGGCAATGACGATGCCCGGGTGCGCGGCCTTACAGGTCCGTTGCCTGGCGCGCTACCGGCCAGCAGATCTCCCCGATGCCGTTAAGGCAGGGGCGGGAAAAGAGAAATCCCTGAAACAGGCGAATGCCTACCGACTGCAGCCAGCACCACTCCTCAATGGTTTCGACGCCCTCGGCGACCACGGTGATGCCGAGATCTTCACAGCAGCGCACGACCGAGGCGACAATCGCCTGTTTGGTGCCGCTAATATGAATATCGCGCACCAGCTCCGCATCCACTTTGATTTTATCAGGCTGAAAGCGGGTCAGGAGCGACAGACCGGAGTAACCGGCGCCAAAATCGTCGATGGCCAGTTTCATGCCGGCCACGCGCAGCGCTTTGAGTACTTTGCGGAACTGGTCGAAACAGGAGATAACCTCCGTCTCAGTCACCTCGATCAAGACCTGTTCTGGCCTGAGACCTGCCGCCAGCAGGTTGTCCATCAGCCAGCCTACGGCGTCAGGATGGTTATACAGCGAGCCCGGCAGCAGGTTGACCGCCAGCTGCTGTTTGCCGAGCGGAAGGCGGGCGGCGAGAGAGAAGGCGAACGCTTTGCTCTCAAGGTCGAAACGGTAGCGATCTTCCGCCGCAATGGCGGCAAACATTTCCACGGGTGAGCCGCCGGTTGGGCTGCGGATCAGGGCTTCAAAGGAAGAGACCCGCCTTTTGGCCGGCTCGACGATGGCCTGCAGGGCGAACTGGCAGGGCTGATCCGTCAGGTTGCGCGGCGAGGCATTGCCCACTGTGGGAGTCATCGACCAGCGAGAAGGCTGCAGAGACTCGGGCAGGCAATAGCGCCCGCCGTCGGCGATAAAGGCGCTAATCAGTCTGAACATGCGGTCATTGACCGGCTCAGTTTCACCAAAGGTGCTGAAGCGCAGGATCTCTTCTACCGCAGCATTATTCTCATGATAGCGGAGATCCAGCATCCGCATTCCGACGTCCCGAAAACGGCGATAGGCCGAGTAGTCGCGCATCAGCTCCACCACATCGCGATGTCGTGGGTCGAATTGTATTTTGCTGAATAACGACTCGAGGATCTCCTCATTTCCTTCCAGTACCTGGAAAAACTGCTGACCATTAAACAGCAGAATTCCGGTTATCCCGAGGGGCATATTTTTTCCGCTGGCGCGATGAATAAGGCCGTCAAGATCGGTCAGTGGCCGGGCTGGATCAACCTGGCTGCGGTAAATCAAGGTGGTTAGCATAGTCATTCCGTTCGCTGTAGCAGAGCCCGATGGCCTGTACAGAGCGAAAATAGGGAGGTAGGGCCATACCCTCAAGGAGGAGGCCAGCATTTTCTGACATTCAACCAACCGTGATGTCCGCTACGCGGAACGGGAGATTCACATGGTGATTCCTTTCACTCTACAGGGAATCGGATGTTTAGCTATCTTTTTCTCAATATCGTTGCTAAAAGACAATAACAGGCCATACATTTCTTCTAAAACTCGGGGGCGGAGACTGAACTTAGCGATTAAATAATGGCTGTCAGGAATTATCCTACCACGCTATGACGTGTTCTGGAAAAAAAGAAATGAGCTTGCATGGATAATATGAGGTCAATATTATCTATGTCAATCAAATTCTTTTTATTTTTCGAGGTTGTCATGGGTGATTTGCTTATTGTTTTATGTTTGATTTTTTGCCCCATTATTTTTTTGTGGAGCGGTGTTTTCTATATTAAAGAGAGGCGCAAAAGACGTTATGTCTTCCGTTCCAGAAGATAATGAGTTAGCATAATAATATTTTACGAGGTTAACGTCTGGCGAGTATCTGGACAAGATTGTTGAATTGCTGACGACTCTTTAAATGGAACTTATTCATAATGTTCTTTTTATGCGAATGGATCGTTTTGTGACTAATTTTTAGTACAGTGGCAACTTCATGCGGGCTCAGGCCAATGCTGAACGCGTAGATGACTTTGGTTTGCGCGTCGCTCAATGACTTACAGGGACAATTTATGCAGCGACGCAGACGATTAAAGGGAGAGCCATGCTGTTCCGTTAAGGGGCGTTGAATTGCATGACCTATCACCTCCTTAAGAAGATGAACGGCGGTGTGCGGGTGTATAAATACCGCATGCTTAAAACAGTTGGGTAAGTGATCGATGACGGTAACCTCTTCATCATTCAGGAAAATAAAAAGTTGATAATTCTCTGTAGCGTGCTGTAAAAGTTCATGGCATAAGTACCATTCTCCCGCCACCATTTCCGTGAATATGACATCGGCTTGTGCAATCGACGCCGGCTTCCATTGCTGAGAAAACTGATAATGCGATCGCTCGCACGCCTGCATCGTTTCATTGACCAGTTCGGCAATCGCGACCCGCAGATAGTGATTTTTTATATTGAACAAAAAATTCGTCATATAACTTCCCTGTTGGGTATTAAAATGATATCAGGATAAATTAAAACATATAATGGCAATGCGCCGAATATTTTTAGACGAGATAATCTAAGGGATGTTTTACACTAATGCAATATTCGCTGGAGAAAGTGGGATAACGGCAGATGAGCATACGAAAGTTCCTAATAAACAAAACGTTAAGCATATGTCTGTTAGGGTTTTTCACTGATAATTATTTTTTTATTTTTGCCGTGCATAAAAAGCTTAGTGCTGTCCGCCGCCTGTTGTTAAAATTAGAGGAGGAGAAGACTACAGGAAGTATGCGGTATCTATGAAGCAGGTGCTCTATTTAAAAATGCTGGCGTGGCTGGAAGATAATATCTACTGTAACCCGTCTATCGATGACCTGGCGCAGTATATGGGGTATTCGCGCCGGTTTGTCTATGAGGTGTTTTATCAGTATGGTCAGTTACCCATCGGGCAGTATATCCGGCTGCGGCGGTTGACCATCGCGGCGGTGAGTCTGCGATTAACACGGCAACCGATCGCCGCCATTGCCTGGCAGTTAAGCTATGACTCGCCGCAGACTTTTTCCCGGGAGTTTAAGAAGCGCTTCTCGCTCTCGCCACGGGAATACCGTTGCGCCGTGCACTGGGACACGGCTTTGCTGTTAAAGAAATTCGACCCGGAGGGTGAGAGCCTGCCTCAGGCCCGTTTCTGTTCACTGCCCGAGAGGGTCTATCGTGGCTCTCCAATGAAGTATGAGCTGCGCCTGTCGGATATGGTATTGCAAAGCACGTCGAAGACGGCTGTCAGACAAAAGGTTGACCGTTTTTTTACCGCCGGCGGTGGCCGTCTCTCTGTGTTATCCGATTATTATGCGGCGAGAAACAATGAGCTTAACGTCGAGGTTAACGCTTTTGTCGGTTGTCATCGGGAGCGAGGGGCGCTGCCCGCGCTAACGACGAACAGCACGTTGACGACAAGGCCTGGGCTGTATGTTGGCGTTGAATTCTATGGCAGTTGGGCGCGTTACGCCCGTTTATCCAGCGATCTGTATATGGAGTTGCTGCCAGCGCTGGGAGCAAGCCGCCGGGAGGGGGTCGACATTG
Organism: Klebsiella sp. HMSC25G12; assembly: GCF_001807705.1. NCBI lineage: Bacteria > Pseudomonadati > Pseudomonadota > Gammaproteobacteria > Enterobacterales > Enterobacteriaceae > Klebsiella > Klebsiella sp. HMSC25G12. Next base: position 6,839 of record NZ_KV789893.1, read on the forward strand.
AATGCTTTCTCGAGCGTCATACGGAAGGTGGGCCAGCGGCGGAAAGGCGCTATCGCGTACGCTATTTTATTCCGGTGACGCTGTCTGGTGAGGTGACAGCGCGGTCAGCGCCCGGCTAACTGACAAATGACAAATGACAAATAAAGGTGGCCCGGTGGCCACCTTTCACGAATATCACAACACAAACCACAGCAGCCAGGTGATCAGAAAGCCCGTCACCCCCATGATGGTCGTCAATACGGTCCAGGTTTTTAACCCGTCCGGCACTGAGAGCCCGAGATAGCGCGTGACGACCCAGAACCCGGCATCGTTGACGTGCGATAACCCGAGCGAGCCGAAGCAAGTCGCCAGCGTTACCAGCACCAGCTGAATCGGATCCAGCCCGATGACCGCCTGAGACAGCAGACCGGAGGTGGTGAGGATCGCCACGGTGGCCGATCCCTGCGAGGCCCGGAGTACCAGCGAGAGCAGGAAGGCGGCGGGCATCAGCGGCAGATGAATTGTCTCCAGCGCCTCGGCTAAGGCATTGCCGATGCCGGAGGCGACCAGTACGCCGCCAAAGGCGCCGCCGGCGCCGGCGACGAGGATCACGTCCGCCGACGAGGGGATCGCGCTGCCGGTGACTTCGCCCAGCTTTTTCAGGCTCATCCGCCGACGGATGCCCAGCGTCCAGCTGGCCAGGCCCAGGGAGATCAACAGGGCGACCGGTGGAGTACCAATGACGGTCATCAGCTGGCGAACCGCGTTTTCCGGCAGCAGCAGTGCCTGACACAGCGTCCCGGAAACAATCAGCATAATGGGCACCACGATCAGTCCACCGATAACCAGCGCATTCGGCGGCGGCAGACGGGTCTGCTGCGCGTTAACGGAGAGGTCCGGCACTTCAGCTGTTTGCTGCTGTTCCAGCACGTTAATCGACAGATGATAATGGCGCCGATTGATAAACCGGGCGACAAAATAACCCACGATACCAACGACTATCGATACTCCAATCCCCGCCAGCATCAGCCAGCCCACATCGCTATGCAGAATGCCTGCCGCGGCCGCTGCGCCAGGGTGGGTGGGCAGCGCGACGTGCACGGTTAACATCACTCCGGCCATCGGCAGGCCAAACTTCAGCGGCGACACGTGGGCGACTTTGCTGAAGCCGTAAATTAACGGAATGATGATGATAAAGCCGACTTCAAAAAAGACCGGCGTGCCGAGAATAAAAGCCACGATGGTTAAGGCGGCAATGGTCCGTTTTGCGCCCAGTACGCCGGTCAACGTTTTCGCCAGCGATTCGGCGCCGCCGGACATTTCAATCAGCACCCCCAGCATTGAGCCCAGAATAATAATGCTGGCGATGTGACCAAGCAGGCCGCCCATGCCTTTTTCAATGGTGGTAATAATTTTATCTGCCGGAATACCGGTGGCGAATGCCACCAGCAGGCTGACGATCAGGAGCGCCACAAAAGGATGCGCTTTCGCCTTGATCACCAACAGGAGCAACAGCACTACGCTGGCTAACGCAATAAGTAACAGCGCCGATGTCGACATAGGTTTGCCTCGGGTATTAACAGGTGTACAGAGAGTTATTTTTTTAGAAAACGGCGTTTATTTTTTCCGGTAGGGCGAGAACCACCCTAGCCCGGAAAGCGTGTCTGCTCGGGGGATATATTCGCAGCCGATCCAGCCGTCATAACCGGTTTTATCCAGTAGCGCATAGATCCACGGATAGTTTATTTCGCCCTCATCCGGTTCATGACGGTCGGGCAGGGAGGCAATCTGAATATGGCGATACTGGCCGGCATATTCGGTAATGAGATGGCTTAAATTGCCGTCCACCTTCTGCGCGTGAAACAGATCTAACTGCACCGCGACGTTTGGCCTGTCGACCCGTTTCACCATCTCCAGCGTTTGATATTGGCTGTGGTAGAGATAGCCCGGTTTGGTCTGAGGATTCAGCGCTTCGATGAGTATCCGCTTGTCGTGGCGGGCAAAGCACTCCGCCGCGTAGCGCAGATTATCGATAAGCACGGCCTCGCAGGCTGCGCGATCCATCCCCGGCTGTACCACGCCGGCCATGATATGTACCTGCGGGCAATCCAGCTGGCAGGCATACTCCAGCGCCAGCTGGATCTGCTGGCGGGCCTCGGCGCTTCTGCCTGGCACCGCGGCGAGCCCCCATTCTCCGGCCTTGACGTCGCCGGGTGGGGTATTGAACAGCACCAGCTGCAGCTGGTTCTCCTGCAGGCGCTGTTTAATTTCCCCGGCCTCATACTCATAGGGAAACAGAAACTCCACGGCTTCAAAACCCGCGCGGGCAGCGGCGGCGAACCGGTCCAGGAACGGCAGTTCGGTAAACAGCATGGTTAAATTAGCAGCAAATTTTGGCATGGTTTTATCTCAGTTCATCCACTTCGTCAGTGGTCAGGTAGCGGATCTCACGGTTGCCGAGGGTAAATATCAGCCGCGCGGTCTCTTCCAGCTCTTCGGTATTGTTGGTGGCTTCGCGCAGCGATGAGCCGGTGACCACCGGACCGTGGTTGGCCAGTAAAAAGGCGTTATAGCGGGGCGCCAGACCGGCCAGTGCCTGGGCAATACGGTCATCGCCCGGCCGGTAGTAGGGAACCACCGGGACGTCGCCGACACGCATCACCACATAGGGGGTAAAGGGACGAATACAGTTGTGCGGATCGAGCCCCTGCAGGCAGGAGAGCGCGGTCAGATAGTGGCTGTGCAAGTGGACGATCGCCTTGCAGGCCGGGTTGTGCAAATAGACCGCCCGGTGAAAAGTGACCTCTTTCGACGGTTTGTCGCCGGAGATCCATTCACCTTGCAGCGTCACCACCGACAACCGCTGCGCCTGCAGTTCGCCGAGGCAGGAGCCGGTCGGCGTCGCCAGCAGGTTGCCGTCCGGCAGCAGCAGCGACAGATTGCCGGCGGAGCCGGTGGCATAGCCGCGGCTAAACAACGAGGCGCCAATCTGCACCATTTCATCTCGCAGCTGTTGCTCAGTCATGACGAAACTCCTGCTGGGCACGGGCAAAGAAGTGGATATCACCGAAGTTACCTGACTTCAGCGCCAGGGAGAGCGGCTGGCGGGTGTCACGCACCCAGGGCACGCCGGGGGAGATGGTCGGCCCAATATGGAACGCCTCGACCCCCAGCGTCTGCGCCACAATGCTCGATGTTTCCCCTCCGGCCACAATAAACCGGGTAAATCCTTTCGCCTTCAGGGCGGCGGCAAGGGCGGCAAACAGCTGTTCCACCCGTTCGCTGCTGGCCTTGTCGCCATACTGCGCCTGGATCCGCTGCAGCGTTTGCGGCTCGGTGGTGGCATAGATCATCGGCGCCAGCGGGGCATCGCGCTGCGCGTCCACCCAGTCTGTCAGCGTCCTGACATAGCTCTCCAGATCGGTAAAGCAGGCGCTTAAGTCGACGGCGCGGGCGGGGGCCTGTTCACGATAGGCCGCCACCTGGCTGTTGGTCATCACCGAGCAGGAGCCCGAGAGCACCACCGCCGGGCCGGCCAGCGGCATGCCCGCCTGAGCGCTTTCACCCCTGGCGCCATGGCGCTGTGCCCAGTCGCGGGCGAGGCCGATGGCGAGACCGGAACCGCCGGAGACCAGCTTCATCTCTCGCAGCGCCACGCCCTGGGTGAGCAAATCCTGTTCACTGAGGGCGTCGAGCACCACATAGCGCACCGCCGGATCGCTGATTGTCGCCAGCGCGGTGGCGACCGCCTCCGGCCCCCGGGCGACAATCGGCCAGGCAATCAGCGCGGCTTTTCCGCGCCCCTGGCGCTCAATTAAGCGGCCCAGGTGCGCATCCTCCATCGGCGTCACCGGATGGTGGCGCATCCCGGACTCATTCAGCAGTTGCTCGCCGACAAACAGATACCCCTGATAGACCGTGCGGCCGTTCACCGGCAACGCCGGGGAAATCACCGTCCGCGTTTCACCCAGCTCGGCCAGCAGAGCATCCAGCACCGGGCCAATGTTGCCCTGCGCGGTGCTGTCGAACGTGGAACAGTACTTGAAGTAGAATTGCTGACAGCCCTGGGCCTGCAGCCAGCGCAGCGCGGCCAGCGACTGGCTGACGGCCATTTCCACCGCGCAGGAGCGGGTTTTCAGGCTGATGACCACCGCCTCGCTGGTCAGCGGAAGATCGCGGGTCGGTACGCCATTCAGTTGCACCGTCGGCATGCCGTTGCGCACGAGAAAGCTGGCGATATCCGTGGCGCCGGTGAAGTCATCGGCAATGACACCAAGCTGCATGTTATCTCTCCTCACTGTTTGTGGCCCGGCAGGGTGATGCCGTTGAAAATCTTGATCACCGCGCTGTCATCTTCCCGGCCGAATCCGGCATTGCTGGCGGAGGTGAACATATTTAACGCGGTGGTGGCGAGCGGCAGCGGGAAGGTCAGCGCCCGGGCGGTGTCATTCACCAGACCGAGATCTTTGACAAAAATATCGACGGCGGATTTTGGCGAGTAATCGCCATCCAGGACGTGCTGCATGCGATTCTCAAACATCCAGGAATTACCCGCCGCGTGCGTCACCACGTCATACATCGTCTCCAGCGGGATCCCGGCGCGGGCGGCAAGCGCCATCGCTTCGGCGGCAACAGCGATATGCACCCCAGCCAGCAGCTGATGAATAATCTTTACCGTCGAGCCAAGGCCGATGTCGCTGCCGATGCGGTAGACTTTGCCGGCCACGGCGTCCAGTACCGGCGCGAGGCGGGCAAAGGCGGCATCGCTTCCGGAGGCCATCACCGTCATGTCGCCAGCGGCCGCTTTCACTGCGCCGCCCGATACCGGCGCGTCAAGCATCAATAGCTGGTATTCCTCCAGCGCCACGGCTATCGCCTGGGCATCGGCGGAGGCGATGGTGGAGGACACCATCACGACGGTGCCGGGCTTCAGATGGGCGGCGAGGCCGGTTTCGCCGAACAGGATCCCCCGTACCTGGGCGGCATTGACCACCAATAGCAAGACCGCATCCAGGTCAGCGGCGAAAGGCACCGCGCTGGGTCCCGCGCCTTTGGCGCCCGCCGCCAGCAGTGCGCGACAGTTGTCGGGGTTGATGTCAACGCCCCAGGTGTTCAGGCCCGCCTGCAGGCAGGCGCGGGCGGCGCCCATGCCCATTGAACCCAGTCCAATCACGCAGATGTTAGTGTGTGCAGCCATGATGGTCTCCTTGTGAATATTCGTTAATTAATGTGATTTAATGATAGAATAAAGCGTTATCATGTGAATTTATGTGAGAGCTGTCACGAATAACCTACATGAATATAAAAAATTCACAGGCGGAAAGAGGCTGCACAACGGCGATTCTTGCCCTAAAATAGCGTAAAAACAGCGGCAAAGCGCGATAACAACACAGGGTGTCGCCAGGTCCGCAGCCCGAGTGGTGACGCCTGGTGTGAAAAAATGGTAAGGGGAGAGCGGTGATTCCAATAGAACGACATCAGCGTATTTTAGCCCTGGTGGAGCAGCGTGGGGCGGTAAGCATCAATGAGCTGACGGAGATCCTCGGCGTGTCCCATATGACCATCCGTCGGGACGTCAGTAAACTGGAGGAACAGGGGCTGCTGGTCAGCGTCTCAGGCGGCGTGCGCGCCGTCAGCCGGCTGGCCACGGAACCCAGTCATCTGGTGAAAAGCACGCTGCAGAGCGAGGAGAAACAGGCGATTGGCGCGCTGGCGGCGAGTCACATCGCCAAAAACAGCTGTATCTATCTGGATGCCGGGACCACTACCCTGGCGCTGGCGCGGGCGATCCTCGACCGGGATGATCTGCAGGTGGTGACCAATGATTTTGAGATAACCCAACTGCTGATCGATGCCAGCCAGTGCGGCGTGATCCACACCGGCGGCACGCTGTGCCGGGAGAATCGCTCCTGCGTGGGCGAATCGGCGGCGCGAACGTTACGCCACCTGGCTATCGATACGGCCTTTATCTCCGCCAGCGGCTGGGACAGCCGCGGTATTTTCACCCCTGATGAGAACAAGGTTACCGTCAAGGAGACCGTCAGCCAGGTCAGCGCGAGAAGCATCCTGCTGTGCGACAGTTCGAAATACAATCAGGTGGCCACCTTTATGGCGTTACCCTTGACCCGGTTCACCACTATTATTACCGATCGGCATCTGTCCGATGCCGCCGCCAGTCATATCGCCCGGCACGCCTGCGAGGTGCTGCGGGCCAGCTAACGCACGGTACCGCCGGGTTAGCGTTGCCAGTGCTCGATCAGCGCTGCGCCGATCCCGGCGATATGTTGATTACGCTCGGCCATACTCGCCGGGGTATCCCGCAGATAGATCACCACAATGCGCTCCGGTTTGCCGTCCGGGCCGAGCAGGGCGACAATGCCGCGCGCACCCCGTTCGCCAGCCCCGGTTTTGTCGGCGATAAACCAGCCCGGCGGCAGCACGGCGCGGATCAGCGGGCCGGCAACCCGATCGTCCACCATCCACTGCAGGAGTTGCTGTTGCGAACGGGCGCTCAGATGCTGCGCGGTCAGTAGTTTGCGCAGCGTGGCGGCCATGCTGGCCGGGGTGGTGGTGTCGCGCGCGTCGCCGGGAAGCGCCTCATTCAGTGCCGTTTCCCAGCGGTCAAGACGGGTGACGTTGTCACCGATCTGGCGCAGAAAGGCAGTTAATCCCGCGGGGCCGCCGACGGTGGCCAGCAGCAGATTGCCAGCGCTGTTATCGCTCAGGGTGATGGCGGCGGCGCAGAGTTCGCCGATCGTCATCCCGTCGGTAAGGTGTTTTTCGCTGACCGGGGAGTAGTCCACCAGATCCTGCTGGCGGTAGTGGATCCGCCGATCCAGTTGTTCGAGCCCGGCATCCACCCGCGCCAGCACCGCGCCGCACAGCAGCACTTTAAAGGTGCTCACCATGGGAAAGCGTTCATCGGCGCGCCAGGCCGCCAGCGTGCGGCCGCTGGCCAGATCCATTTCCACCATCCCCACGCGGCCCGACAGCTGGCTTTCGCTTTGTTTAATCTGCTCAAGCGGCTGTGGACCGGCGTATACCGCCAGTGGCAGGGTGGCTAACAGGGAGATAACACACAGGCGAACATAACGCATAACCGCAATACTTCCTTGAGTGAGGGCCGATAAAGGCGAGCAAAGGAGCGACAAATAAGAATAACCCGGCGTTTTGCTGATTCACAATTCCTCTTTTTTCCTTCATCATTTGTCATCTTTTATTTCGAATAATCAATATTTAGCCCAGCCTCAGCACGCTATTTTTTGACTCAAGGCCGCGATGAACTATAAGAAAGTACGTAATGCCGCACTCAGGCTGGCGCCGTTTGTTGACGACAATGCCCGCCGGACTCCGCGGTTCGCCAATGATATACGCCATCCCGGGAGGAACTGGTGCACCCGATAATTAAGGTCATGCTGGTGGGAGGTAAGGCCGACGGGCTGTTGGTCAGCGTCGCCGATGACGCGACCGAGGTCTCGGTGACGCCTGCTCAGTACGGTGCCCCATCCGGGCAACCGCTGAGCTATCGTATTGTCAGTCAAACCATTGACGATGAACGCTATTATTTTGGCGTCTTCAGTGAAGCCCATCAGGATAGCGACAAGCTGACGCGGGTCGCCCTGACCCGTGGAATGAAAAAAATGTTCTGTTAAACCCTGCCCGAATGAGGGCGTGAGAGGGTATCCCTGGCGCCGCTCTGCTACTGTGGCAGCCTTCTATTTCCAGGGCAGGACCCATGATGATTCAGTACATCCGTATTCAAAACTTTCGCTCGGTCAGGGATATCGCGCTGGAGCTCGGGCCGCTGAACATTGTCTTCGGCCCCAACGGCTGCGGCAAATCCAATATTTATAACGCTATCCACCTGCTGACCGCCGCCGCTGACGGCAGGCTGTCGGGGTTTATCAGCGAAGAGGGCGGTCTGGAGAATATGATGTGGTCCGGGGAGCGTTCGCCCGTTGATCGTCATCCCCGCCGTCTGCAGATCGCCTGCCGGACCGACAGCTTCGATTATGAGCTGCAGATAGGTTTCCCGGAAAAATTGCCCTATCCGACGCAGTTCATGCTCGATCCCATCGTTAAAGAAGAGAATATCTGGCTGGCTGGCTACTCCCGCCGGCCTTCCTCCCGCATACTGCAGCGTAAGAATCAGGCGGCGTTTCTCGTCGATGTGACGGGGGAGAAAAGTACGTTCACTGAGAGCATCTATGAAAACGAGTCGGTGTTCGGTCAGCTCGGCGAACCGCATCGTTTTCCCGAGGTGTCGCGAGTGCGGGAAACCCTGCGCCGCTGGCGGTTTTATCATGAATTCGCTATCGGCCGCCATTCGCCGCTGCGTCAGCCGGCCGTGGGGTACCGTTCGCCAGTGCTCGACAGCGATGGCCATAATCTGGCGGCCGCCTTTCAGACCATTGTCGAGATCGGCGCGGAAGAGATTTTGCACGAGATCCTCGCCGACGCCTTTCCTGGCTGCCAGTTTTACTGTGAAAACGAGCAGTCACGTTTCGCCCTGAAAATGCGTCGCGAGGGGATCCGCCGCCCGCTGCTGGCGGCGGAGATGTCTGACGGTACGCTGCGCTTTTTGTGCCTCGCCGTTGCGCTGCTCAGCCCGCGCCCGCCGGCCTTTCTGGCGATCAATGAACCGGAGAACAGCCTGCATCGCGACATGTTGCCCGCGCTGGCCCGGCTGATTATCGAGGCCTCGCGCTACAGCCAGATCTGGCTGACCAGCCACTCGGCAGAGCTGGCGGAGCTGATTGCCGCCGGGGCGCCTTGTCAGCGCTATGCCCTGGAGAATCGCGGCGGGGAGACGCGGATTGCCGAGTGAATCCCGTCGTCCCTGACGGGAGCCGGAGTCAGGCGGGGGTCTGCGTCCCCGCTGCTGGCAGCAGATTTTTCCCGCCCCGTAAGGTAAAGAACGAGAGCAGGGTGAAGCTCAGGGTGATACACCCGAGGATCAAATAAGCCTGATGGAAGCCGACGGTGTCGTACATCCGGCCGACCCAGGCGGAAAGCACCACCCCGGAAAGCTGTTTCGACAGGTTAAAGCCGATCAGAAACAGGGTGGCCGAGAGCCGCGGGTTAAAGGCGGAGGAGATATATTTAAAGGTCCCGACCAGCAGGAAGGGGATCTCAAACATATGCAGCATCTTGAGGATCACCACCTCCACCGCCGATGAGGCAAAAGACGACCCGAGAATACGCACCGACATGATTATCCCCGCCGTCAGCAGGGCGTTTTTGGCGCCGATGCGGTTAACGATGGCCGGGGCGCAGAACATAATTAGCGCGTTGAGCAGCTCGCCGCCAGTGGTAACAAAGCCAAACACTTCGGTACCACGCTGCGGGCTGGCGAAAAAGCTTTTGAAAAAGTTGGCGAACTGCTGGTCAAACACGTCGTAGACGCTGGCGACGCCCACCACATAGATAATAAAGCCCCAGAAGCGCGGCATACGCAGCAGCTCTGCCGCCGTGCGCAGCGAAAAGGCCTGGCGATTGGCGCCCAGCGCTTCGATAACCTCGGCGCTGTTGCTGCTTTCCGGTCGCGACAACCAGAGCAGCAGACCGAGCACCAGCGCAAAACCGGAGGCGATCCAGAAGGTGATGTTGGGATCGATGCCGAACAGCACGCCGGTTATCGAGGCGCACAGCGCCCAGCCGACGCAGCCTGCGACCCGCACTTTGCCATATTCAAAGCGGTTGGCCCGGCTGACGCGCTCGATATAGGCTTCCACCGCCCCGGAGCCGCTGGAGAAAACAATCCCCAGATAGATCCCGCCCGCCAGCGCCCCGGCGATGATATTCATTTGCAGCAGCGGTGAAAAAACGAAAATAAAGAACGGTGCGAACAGAATTAACAGCACCGTAATAGTCCACAGCAGATGTTTGCGCAGGCCGAGCTTATCCGACATCAGGCCAAACACCGGCTGAAAAATAATGGCGAATAACGAAATAGACGAGAAAACGATCCCGGTTTCCGTTTTGGTTAAATGGTTAACGTCCGCCAGCCACACCGGAAAAAACGGAAAGTAGGCCGACATAATGAAATAGTAAAAGAAAAAGAACAGCAGGAAATAGACAAAATTATGCCGTTCTCGTGGCGCCAGTTCAGAGAATTTCATCACCATGATCCCTTGTTATTCTGTTTGTAGGGTGGGGGCTGTCGCCCCCACGGATTAAAGGCAACGCAATGAGACCTCGTACTGCCAGCGCGTTTGGCTCAGGAGCCACTGCGGTAGCACGCTGGGGGTCCAGGAGTCATCGCCGCCCACCCCCATATGCAGGCCGTCGAGGGTGATCCACACGCCGTCTTCGGCCTGCATCTTGTGCCAGTGGTCGGTCTCCATCAGCTGACGGGTACTCCACGGCTGAACGGAGAAGTGGAAATGACCGCTGACGTGCCAGCGTCCCCAGTCCAGCGCCTGGGTATCACAGCGCAGGCCGTTTTCCGTCGGGAAGATGTAGGGCGTCGTCATCGCCGCCAGCGGCTGCTCCCAGCGGGCGAAGCAGGCGCTGCTCCGCCGGTCGGGGTAGTTCTCATGCGGCCCCAGCCCCAGCCAGCTCACCGGCGCCTGCTGATCCGCCACCTGGAAGTGCAGCCCGACCCGCGGCAGCGGCGGCAGGGTTTCTGCCCGTTCGCCGTCCACCGCCAGCCGCAGCGTACCGTCCGCGGTGAAGTGCATGCGCCAGTGGCTGACAATCACTACCTCTTCGCCGCGCAGATAGTGCCAGCGACAGTCGACGAGGGTTTCATTTGCCAGGCGCTGCGCATCGCACTGGACGCAGTGCGCCTCAAGATCGTACAGGCCGGCGCTTTTCCAGCGCTCCACCCAGGCGTTGGGGTCGATACGCTCTACTTCGCTGACCCCGATGTCGTTGTCGAGCGGCGCGCGAATAAACTGGTCACGCAGGGGGGGCAACAGCTGCTCCTGACCGCCAACCGACCAGCGGCTCAGCAGACCCGTCCGGCGATCGATGGTCCAGCATTGCGAACCGGCGCGGATCTGCCAGACCTCGTCGCTGACGATAAGATCCGGAGCGCCGGCAGGCACGGTGGGCGCCGGCAGCGCCAGCGGGGCGGGCAGGGGAAACTGTTGCCAGGCGACGCGGTGTTCCGCTTCTGACCAGGCGGTCGCCCGGGGCTGGGTCACCTCCAGCGTCAGCCACACCGCGCGGGCGCCTTCAGGCAGGATCAGGCTGTCGAGCAGCGTTATCTCGTCGCTGCCCTCAGGGGGCAGCGCAAGGGTCAGGTTGCCGTGATACAGGGTTTCACCGGCCGACTGCACCTGCCAGCGCACCACTTCGTTATCGGTTGGACGGAACAGGTATTCGCTGGTGATGCGCACCCGCAGCGGCGAGGTCGACAGCAGCGTGAACTGAAAATACTGCTGGGCGTGCTTCGCCTCCACCAGCGACGGATGCGGCGTGCGATCGGGAAACACCAGACCATTCATACAGAACTGGCGATCGTTAGGCTTATCGCCAAAGTCGCCGCCATAGGCCCAGCCGACGCTGCCGTCGTCAAAGATTTTGCGGATCGCCTGATCGGCCCAGTCCCAGATAAACCCGCCCTGTAATCGCGGATACTCGCGGAAGGCCTGCCAGTAATCGGCGAAGTTGCCGAGGCTGTTGCCCATCGCGTGGGCATATTCGCAAAGGATCAGCGGCCGCTGCTCGCCGGGCAGGCTGATCCATTTTTTGATCCCCCATTTGGGTACCGCCGGGATCGGCTGGTCGCGTTCGACGCGGGCGTACATCGGACAGATAATATCGGTGGCGGTGGTATCCGCGCCGCCGCCCTCGTACTGCACCGGACGGCTCGGGTCGTTGCGTTTCAGCCAGTGGTACAGCGCTTCGTGGTTACCGCCGCCGCCGGACTCGTTGCCCAGCGACCAGATGATAATGCACGGATGGTTGCGGTTGCTCTGTACCATCCGGGTGACGCGGGCGCTGAAGGCTGGCAGCCACGCCGGATCGTCGGACAGCCGATTCATCGGCACCATCCCGTGGGTTTCAATATTGGCTTCATCGACCACGTACAGACCGTAGCGGTTGCAGAGTTCATACCAGCGCGGCGCGTTGGGGTAGTGCGAGCAGCGCACGGCGTTAAAGTTGTTCTGCTTCATCAACAGAATGTCCTGCACCATATCCGCCTCGGTGACCACCTGACCGCGCAAATGATGATGCTCATGGCGGTTAACGCCGCGGATCAGCAGCGGTTTGCCGTTGAGACGCAGCAGGCCATCGACAATCTCGATGCGGCGAAAACCGATGTCCCATGCTTCGGCCTCCAGCAGTTCGTCGCCACGCCACAGGGTGACCACGGCGCGATAACAGTTTGGAGTTTCCGCGCTCCAGTGCGCCGGCGTCGTCACCGCCAGAGCAAAATCGACTCGTTCCGCGTAGTGGCCGCGTTCATCCACCGCCGGGGTGCCTAACGGCTGCCGCCCGGCGGCGACCTGCTCCTCGCCGCGCCACAGGCTAACCCCGACGCTGAGCCCGGCAAGGGCCGCCTCTGTCGCTTCGACGGTCGCCTGGACCTGTAGAGTGCCATCGCGGTAGAGGGCGTCGAGGGCTGGCGTCAACTGCACGTCGCATAGCCGTTGCTGCGGCTTATTCAGCAGCCACACCGAGCGGAAAATGCCGCTCATCCGCCACATATCCTGGTCTTCCAGCCAGCTGCCGGCGCTCCAGCGCATGACCATCACGCACAGGCGGTTGTCGCCCGGGCGCAGGAAGGGGCTGAGATCGAACGCTGCCGGCAGGCGACTGTCCTGCGAATAGCCGACCCAGACGCCATTGCACCACAGATGAAACGCCGAGTTGACGCCATCGAAAATAATCTGCGTTTGCCCGTTCTCGCGCCATGTGTCCTCAACCGTAAAGTGCAGGGAATAACAGCCGGTCGGGTTATCCTCCGGCACCCGCGGTGGCGTGGTATCGATGGGATAGCGGACGTTGGTGTAGATCGGCGCGTCATAGCCCTCCATCTGCCAGTTGGAAGGCACTGGCGTGCCGCGGCTGTCCGGCAGATCCTGCGTCAGCCACTGCGCATCAACGGCAAACGGGCTGCGGGCGTAAGCGAACTGCCACTCGCCGTCCAGTTGACGACGGCGTGTGGAGGGATGGTTATCCCGGGCGGCAAGCTCATCGCGCCAGCTGGCGAAAGCGGGATGCGCCGGCAGGCGGTTAAGGTGGGTAATGGTCTGGTTCTGCCAGTCTTCACGGGCGAGGACGGCGTGAAAGTCGGGCGTGCGGCTGTGGCCGGTATCGCTAATTTGCATTTTAATCCCCGGTAAGTCAGAAAATGTCGTTCGCTAAACAGGATGATTAACGTTATCGGGTAATTTGTTTTTTCCAGCAATCACGCTGGAAATGAAATGAACAGACGATCACGAAAGCGAGGGCAAAACGCTGTTTTTTTGTCGCGCGTTAAACATAAAATGTTAGCGCACGACATTGTTATCGCTGAGGAGAAAAGATGCCGCGTCGTACCGCAACCCTTGAGGACGTCGCCCGCGCGGCGGGTGTGTCCCAACAGACGGTCTCCCGGGTGCTGAACCGTCCTGAGGTGGTGTCAGCCCGCACCCGGGAGCAGGTGATCCGCGCGATGCAGACGCTGCACTACGTGCCTAACCGCTCGGCGCAGCTGCTTGCCGGCAAGGCAGCGCCCTCCATCGGGCTGATTACCGCCTCGCTGACGCTGCATGCCCCCTCGCAGATCGCCGCCGCGATAAAAAGCCATGCCAGCCTGCATCAGCTGGAAGTGGCGATAGCGATGCCGACGCAGGCCGATTTTGTCGCGCTGCAGGCGCGGCTGGATGAGCTGCGCGCCCAGCATATTCGCGGGGTGATCGTCAGTCTGCCCCTGGAGAGCGCCACCGCCGAGCGGCTGGTGCAAGAGAACCCGGATATGGCCTGCCTGTTTCTTGACGTCTCCCCGGAGGCCGATGTCTGCTGCGTGCGCTTCGACCACCGCGACGGCTGCGGAGCCTGCGTACGCCACCTGTGGGAGCTGGGGCATCGCGAATTCGGCCTGCTGGCGGGGCCGGAAAGTTCGGTTTCCGCCCGTCTGCGCCTCGCCAGCTGGCGCGAGGCGCTGCACAGTCTGAATATCGCTCGCTCAACAACGGTGTTCGGCGACTGGAGCGCCGCCAGCGGCTGGCAAAAAACGTTCGAGCTGCTGCATCTGCAGCCGCGGATCAGCGCGATTGTGGTGGCGAACGATCAAATGGCGCTCGGCGTGCTCAGCGCGCTCGCCCAGCTTAATCGCAGCGGTAGCCGGGCGGTATCGGTGACCGGCTATGACGACACCGCCGACAGTCTCTACTTCCAGCCGCCGCTCACCACGGTGGCGCAGGACTTCGATCTGCTGGGCAAGCGGGCGGTGGAACGGCTGATCGCCCTGATGGCGGCCCCGCAGCTGCGGATCCGCGAGCTGCTGCCGACCCGGCTTATTGTGCGCCAGTCGGCCTGGCCCGCCGCCGTCGCGGAGGATCAGCAGCAGACCCTCGCGCAACTGAAAGCGCTGGTGGAAAAACTTTAGCGCAGGCCGTTGAGGCTTTATTGAGGTTGACTCTGTTAACCTCGTCATCAAACGTAGAGAGGTCAGGATTATCTGTCTGCGAAAAATGCAAAACACAATCTATCCATGCAAGCATTGATTTACCGCCAGTCATATGGCGGTTTTTTTTTGCCGTCGCCCGCCTCTACCGTTTTCTTCCGTTCGCCTTTCCGCCTGGCATATCCTGCCGCGGCATGCTAGATCTTGCTTCCGGGGCTCCATCCGGGAGACGACGGGAGGCAAGGGTATGATGGTGATAGAGGGTAAAGAGGCGATCGCGCGGGTGGACTGGCAGCGGGTGCGAACCATTATCGCCGAGGCCGGATTGAATGAGCGCGATGTTCAGCAACTGCAGCAGGCGTTCCGCCAGAGCACCTTCTGCTGGTTTGGCTATGAGAACGGCCAGTTGATTGCCGTGGCGCGAGCCATCAGCGATTGCACCTGGAGCAGCTATCTGGCGGATGTGGCGATCGTCCCCGAACGTCAGGGGCAGGGTTACGGGCAACAGCTGATGCTGGCCATCCGGGAGCAGTTGCTTCCCTTTGGCAAAATTTTTATCTATGCGGTCGCCGATAAAATTACGTTTTATCAGCGCTTTGGTTTTGCCATGCTGACCACCGGCATGGTCTGCGCCAGCGAGGAGGGCATGCAGAAAATGCAGGAGCAGGGCTATATCCGTCGGCCCTGAAAGCAGGCGCTCAGGAACGCCTGGCTTAAACGTGTAAACCAGGCGCAGGCTGTCAGAGGGGGCGTTCGAGCACGAAAAGATACGCTTCCCGCGACCAGAACAAAGCGGTGCGGCGGCGCTCCACCGACATGGTTTTCACTTCCCATCCTTCACGGGTATAGCTGCTGAGAAACTGGCTCATCTTGTCAGGGTCCGCCTTGGCTTCGCCAAAAAACAGGCTGCCCAGCAGCCCCTCTTTATAGATCACTACCCGACACTCTTTCTTCATCATCGACCCTCCTGGCGACCCGTTTACTGTGGCCGTCTATTGTCCGTTGCCGCGACGATTTTGCAATCGGAGAAGTAGCAAACTGTTTCCGGTACTGCAGCGGACTGAGCGCGAAGTGCTGGCGAAAATGGTGACGCAGGGTGCCGGCGCTGGCAAACCCGCAGCGCTCAGCGATCTGATCGATGGACATCGTGCTCTCCGTCAGGTGCTGGCGGGCGCGCAGCAGCCGCTCGTCCAGCAGCCAGCGGGCGGGTGTTTTACCGGTGGCCTCCTCAAAGCGGCGCAGGAAAGTGCGTGGTCCCATGCCGGCGCGCTGGGCGAGGGAAGCGACGGTATGGCTGGCGGCAAGATGCTGGTGCAGATAGTCAAACAGCTGCCCAAGGCGCTGGCTCTCCCGGCTGCGGGCTACCGGGCGCAGGACCTGCTGCGCCTGACCGCCGTCGCGATGGGGAGAGACTACCAGGCGGCGGGCGACGACGTTGGCGGCTTCGCTGCCGAAATCCTCGCGCACCAGATGCAGACAAAGGTCGATCCCCGCCGCGCTGCCGGCGGAAGTCATCAGCAAAGCATCGCCCACGTAGAGCACATCTTCCACCACCTGGATCTGCGGGAAACGCGACTGCAGCGCCGCGGTGTAGCGCCAGTGGGTCGTTGCCTGGCGGCCATTGAGCAGCCCGGCGGCGGCGAGAACGAACACCCCGGAACAGATGGAAATAATCCGGCATCCGCGGGCGTGGGCGGCAACGAGGGCGGCGCACAGCGCCTCGGGGACCGGGGCGTCGACACCGCGCCAGCCGGGGACCACAATCGTATCCGCCTGGGCGAGAAGTTCAGGCCCGCCGTCAGTCATCAGGCGGATGCCGCCGGTAGCGCACAGCGGCCCTTCATCGACGGCGGCGACGGCAAAGTGGTACCAGTTGTCACCCATTTCCGGGCGCGGCAGGCCGAAGATCTCCACGGCTACGCCAAACTCAAAGGTGCACAGGCCATCGTAGGCGAGGGCGACCACCTGATGACGTGACGGTGTCACAGAAGGGGTTGTCAGGATGTTAGCGTTTTCTGTCATGGTTGTCGGCAGATCAGGGTGATGGGCGTCAGTAAAGTAGTGTTATCACAGACAAGGAGAAGACGCCATGAGTGTAGTAACCCAATTTCCCCCTGCCGCTTCCGCTGAGGCTATCCGTTGGTTCCGCCATAAGCTGCATCTTGAGACCGACTGCGCCGATGTGCACAGCGCCCAGCGTGCCGGCGAGGTCGACTTTGTCCTGCTGCACGTGGTCGGCAGCGAGGAAGCCTTCGCCAGACGTCACTTGCCAGGCGCGCAGCATCTCCCGCACAGCCAGATCACCGCCGAGCGAATGGCCGCCTGGCCGGCGGAGACCCTCTTTGTGGTCTACTGCGCCGGGCCGCACTGCAACGGTGCTGACGTTGCCGCGCTGAAGCTGGCTGAGCTCGGGCGGCCGGTGAAAATGATGCTCGGCGGACTCACCGGCTGGGAAGATGAGGGCTATGCGTTTGTTTCCGGTAAATGAAAATATTTCATGTACCATGAAATATTCTCGTTTGCGACCCACCACTCTGCATGCCAGTATCTGGACATATAGCCATCCAGAAGTCTAAAAATTCAAATAATGAACTATCACGGTGGGCAACTAACGCGCCCACCGCTAAGGAGACAGCATGCAACGTCAACAGGCCCCGTTCCGCGCAGACATCGTCGGCAGTTTTTTGCGCCCGGACAGCATTAAACAGGCGCGTCAGCAGCTGGCTGAGGGGATTATCGACGCCGGTCAGCTACGCGAAATTGAGAATAACGCGATCCGTCATCTGGTTCAGCAGCAATGCGACTGCGGCCTGCATGTGGTCACCGACGGTGAGTTTCGGCGCGCATGGTGGCATTTCGATTTCTTCGATGGCCTGCAGGGCGTTGAACGTTACGATGTCGAGCAGGGGATCCAGTTTAACGGCGTGCAGACCAAAGCGCACGGCGTTCGCGTCACCGGCAAGCTGGCGTTTGGCGACCACCCGATGCTGGAGGACTTCCGCTATCTGAAAAGCATCAGCGGCGACGCGCAGCCGAAGATGACCATTCCCAGCCCGAGCGTGCTGCACTTCCGCGGCGGGCGGAAAGATATTGATGCCACCGTTTACCCGGATCTTAGCGACTACTTCGACGATCTGGCCACCACCTGGCGCGACGCGATCCGCGCGTTTTATGACGCCGGCTGCCGCTATCTGCAGCTGGACGATACCGTGTGGGCCTACCTGTGCTCCGATGCCCAGCGTCAGCAGGTACGCGAGCGCGGCGACGATCCGGATGCGCTGGCGCGCATTTATGCCCGGGTGCTGAACCAGGCGCTGGAAGGTAAGCCGGCCGATCTGACGGTGGGCCTGCACGTCTGTCGGGGTAACTTCCGTTCAACCTGGATCTCGGAAGGCGGTTACGAGCCGGTGGCCGAGGTGCTGTTTGGCGGCGTCAATGTCGATGCCTTCTTCCTTGAGTACGACAACGACCGCTCCGGGGATTTCGCGCCGCTGCGCTTTATTCGTCCTGGCCATCAGCAGGTGGTTCTCGGACTGATCACCACCAAAAATGGCGAGCTGGAGAATCCGCAGGGGGTGAAAGCGCGTCTCGCTGAGGCCGCGCAGTATGTGCCGCTCGAGCAGATTTGCCTGAGTCCGCAGTGCGGTTTCGCCTCTACGGAAGAGGGCAATGCCCTCAGCGAAGACCAGCAGTGGCAAAAAGTCCGACTGGTGACGTCGATCGCCGCCGACGTCTGGTAATAACTTTCTTAGCGCAGCGTTGCACCGTGATGAGGCAACGCTGCCGTCCCCACCGTCTCCGCCGCCCACCTGTCCCGCATCCTGCTGTTTTCACAACCTGGCACCGTTTTTGCCTTATCACCTCTGGTTAGCTGTTAATTCTTTATTTTTGCGCTACTCAGGAGTGAATCATGCAACGTAGAACGTTATTAAAAGCTTTTGCACTCTCCGCCTCTGTAATGGCTATGGGTCTTTCATTCCAGGCCTATGCCGCCGACACCATCAAAGTCGGGATCATGCATTCGCTCTCGGGAACGATGGCGATTTCCGAAACGCCGCTGAAGGACGTCGCGCTGATGGCCATCGACGACATCAACGCCAAAGGCGGGGTACTGGGCAAGAAGCTGGAGCCGGTGGTGGTCGACCCGGCCTCCAACTGGCCGCTGTTTGCCGAGAAGGCGCGCCAGCTGCTGGCCCAGGATAAAGTGGCGGTGGTGTTTGGCTGCTGGACATCGGTCTCACGTAAATCGGTGCTGCCGGTGTTTGAGGAGCTGAACGGCCTGCTGTTCTACCCGGTGCAGTATGAAGGGGAAGAGATGTCCCCCAACGTCTTCTATACCGGCGCGGCGCCTAACCAGCAGGCTATCCCGGCGGTGGAATACCTGCTAAGTGAGGATGGCGGCGGCGCCAAACGTTTCTTCCTGCTGGGGACGGACTACGTCTATCCGCGCACCACCAACA
This sequence comes from Klebsiella sp. HMSC25G12, assembly GCF_001807705.1. Taxonomy (NCBI): domain Bacteria; kingdom Pseudomonadati; phylum Pseudomonadota; class Gammaproteobacteria; order Enterobacterales; family Enterobacteriaceae; genus Klebsiella; species Klebsiella sp. HMSC25G12. The sequence goes on from NZ_KV789893.1 coordinate 25,841, forward strand.
AGATCCTCCGCGCCTTCCTGCATGCCAAAGGGATCCAGGACAAAGATATCGAGGAGGTCTACACCCCGTTCGGCTACAGCGATTACCAGACCATCGTCGCCAATATCAAAAAATTCTCCGCCGGTGGCAAAACGGCAGTGGTCTCCACCATCAATGGCGATTCCAACGTGCCGTTCTACAAAGAGCTGGCTAACCAGGGTCTGAAAGCGACCGATGTGCCGGTGGTGGCCTTCTCGGTGGGGGAAGAGGAGCTGCGCGGCATCGATACCAAACCGCTGGTCGGCAACCTCGCGGCATGGAACTACTTTGAGTCCGTCGATAATCCGACCAACAAAGCCTTCGTCGCCGACTATCGCGCGTACGCCAAAGCGCACAAGCTGCCGAATGCCGATACGGTGGTGACCAACGATCCGATGGAAGCGACCTGGGTGGGTCTGCATATGTGGGCGCAGGCGGTGACCAAAGCGGGCAGCACCGATGTCGATAAAGTGCGCGAGGCGATGGCCGGGCAGACCTTCAACGCGCCGTCCGGTTTTACCCTGACCATGGATGCCACTAACCATCATCTGCATAAGCCGGTGATGATCGGTGAAATTGAAGGCAACGGCCAGTTCAACGTGGTCTGGCAGACCGATAAACCCGTTCGCGCGCAGCCGTGGAGTCCGTGGATCCCCGGTAACGATAAGAAACCTGACCATCCGGTGAAAACCGTCAGCCAGTAAGCGCCAGGGCCGACGGGGCTGGAGCATAGCGCCCGCCGGCTGCTGACCAGAGGAGAACGACATGAACGCATTGCGTCTCATGAGTGTGTTGGCGCTACTGCTGATCCTGCTGCCGTGGCGGGCGCAGGCCGCGGAGGCGGACGACTTCGTTGCCGCCAGCCGCAGCCAGCAGGCGCAGCTGTTGACCCAGTGGGCGGCAGCGCCGCAGGCGGATCGTCTGCCGCTGCTGCGGGCGTTGACCACCGAGAGCCTGGTGATGGACGACGGAAAACATGCTTTCCGCACCCGACAGGGCGGATTACAGCCATTGGGCGCTGCCGCCGCGCCGCAGGGCGAAACCCGACCGGTCCGTCTGACCAACCGGCTGCGCAATCTGGCTGCCGGCGCGCTGGCCAGCCACCTTATTTTAAGTGACAACGTCACGGAGAGAGCTTCCGCCGCACGAACGCTACAGCGGGAAGCGACCCCGGCCATGGCCGCGCTGCTGCAACAGCGGCTGCAGGCGGAAACCGATGATAATGTGCGGGGTCTGCTGGAGGTGGCGCTGGCGCGCCTGCAGCTCACTCAGCCTGAGGTCAGCGCGCGGCTGGCCGCCGTGACGCTGCTCGGCCATTCCGCGGACCCGGAAACCCAGGCGCTGCTGATCCCCTTTACCGATGCCCAGCATGAGCCGGATGCGGCGGTGCGCGAGGCGGCCAGCGACAGCCTGCAAAAGATCAAACATCGTCTGCTGCTCGGCGATCTGCTGGGCCAGGCCTTTATGGGGCTGTCGCTGGGATCGGTGCTGTTGCTGGCCGCGCTGGGGCTGGCGATCACCTATGGCCTGCTGGGGGTGATTAACATGGCCCACGGTGAGATGTTAATGATCGGCGCCTACAGCTGCTGGCTGGTACAGCAGGCGCTGGCGCAGCTCGCGCCGCAATGGCTGGCCTTTTATCCGCTGGTCGCGCTGCCGGTGGCGTTTCTGGTGACCGCCGGGATCGGCATGGCGCTGGAGCGCACCATTATTCGTCATCTGTATGGTCGGCCGCTGGAAACGCTGCTCGCCACCTGGGGGATCAGCCTGATGCTTATCCAGCTGGTGAGGATGCTGTTTGGCGCGCAGAACGTGGAGGTGGCAAACCCGGCCTGGCTCTCCGGCGGCGTGCAGGTCCTGCCGAACCTGATCCTGCCGTGGAATCGGCTGGCGGTGCTGGCGTTCGTCCTGCTGGTGCTGTGTTTTACCTGGCTCATCCTGAACCGTACCCGTCTGGGGATGAACGTCCGCGCCGTGACGCAGAACCGGGCGATGGCCGCCTGCTGCGGCGTGCCTACCGGGCGGGTGGATATGCTGGCTTTTGGCCTCGGCTCCGGTATTGCCGGGCTGGGCGGCGTGGCGCTGTCGCAGCTTGGCAACGTCGGGCCTGAACTGGGTCAGGGATACATCATCGACTCGTTTCTGGTGGTGGTGCTGGGCGGCGTCGGCCAGCTGGCCGGCAGCGTGGCGGCGGCCTTTGGGCTGGGTATTTTCAACAAAATTCTCGAACCCCAAATGGGCGCGGTGCTGGGCAAAATCCTGATCCTGGTGATTATTATTCTGTTTATTCAGAAACGCCCGCAGGGTCTGTTCGCGCTGAAAGGGAGGGTTATTGACTGATGAGCCAACCAATCACCTTAACGCTGGCGCAGCGCGCGCCGCGGCCTCTGCGCTGGCTGGGGATCCTGCTGGTGCTGGGGCTGCTGAGTATGCCATTCCTGGCGCTGCTGCCGGCCTCGCATCCGCTGGCGGTGCCGAGCTGGCTGCTGACGCTGAGCGGCAAAATCCTCTGCTACGCCATTGTGGCGGTGGCGCTGGATCTGGTCTGGGGCTATGCGGGCATGCTGTCGCTGGGGCACGGGATCTTCTTTGCCCTCGGCGGGTACGCCATGGGGATGTACCTGATGCGCCAGGCGGCGGGCGACGGTCTGCCGGCGTTTATGTCTTTTCTCTCCTGGAGCGAGCTGCCCTGGTTCTGGTGGGGCACGCAGCATTTCGCCTGGGCGATGGCGCTGGTGGTGCTGGTTCCCGGTCTGCTGGCCCTGGTTTTCGGCTGGTTTGCCTTTCGCTCGAAGATCAAAGGGGTCTATTTCTCGATCATGACCCAGGCCCTGACCTATGCCGGTATGCTGCTGTTCTTTCGCAACGAGACCGGGTTTGGCGGCAACAACGGCTTCACCGGTTTTACCACGCTGCTGGGTTTTCCGGTCACCGCCACCGGCACCCGCGCCACCCTGTTTATGGCCACGGTTTTGCTGCTGTTGCTGACCCTGTGGCTGGGCTCGGCGCTGGCGCAGAGTAAGTTTGGCCGGATCCTCACCGCGGTGCGTGACGCCGAAAACCGGCTGATGTTCTGCGGGTACGACCCGCGCGGCTTCAAGCTGCTGGTATGGACGCTGTCGGCGGTGCTCTGCGGTCTGGCGGGGGCGTTATATGTCCCGCAGGTCGGGATCATCAACCCCAGCGAAATGTCGCCTACCAACTCCATCGAGGCCGCCATCTGGGTCGCGCTCGGCGGGCGCGGCACCCTGATCGGCCCGGTGCTTGGCGCGGGGCTGGTCAACGGCGCGAAAAGCATTTTCACCGTGGCGATGCCAGAGTACTGGCAGCTGTTTCTGGGCCTCATCTTCATCATCGTGACCCTGTTTTTACCCCGCGGAGTGATGGGCCTGCTGCGTCGAGGAGACCGCTAATGCAACCGGATGAAGGACTGTTTACCCGTCAGCTGCCCGGCGATCGCTTTCGCGAACAAACCGATCCGGTGCTGCAGCTGGAGAATATCAACGTCAGCTTTGACGGTTTCCGGGCGCTGACGGATCTGTCGCTGTCGATAGGCGTCGGCGAACTGCGCTGTGTGATCGGCCCCAACGGAGCGGGCAAGACTACCCTGATGGATGTGATCACCGGCAAGACCCGGCCGCAAAGCGGCAAAGCGCTCTATGACCAGTCGGTGGATCTGACCACTCTTGACCCGGTGGCCATCGCCCGCCAGGGCATCGGGCGCAAGTTTCAGAAGCCGACGGTCTTCGAAGCGCTGACGGTGGCGGAAAATCTCGCCCTGGCGATGAAGGGAGATAAATCGGTGTGGGCCAGCCTGCGCGCCCGGCTAAGCAGCGAACAGGACGATCGGCTGAATGAGGTGCTGCGCCTGCTGCGTCTCGACGGCGAGCGCTACCGCCAGGCCGGTCTGCTGTCCCATGGCCAGAAACAGTTTCTTGAGATCGGCATGCTGCTGGTGCAGGAGCCGCATCTGCTGCTGCTTGATGAGCCGGCGGCCGGCATGACCGATGCGGAAACGGAGTATACGGCGGAGCTGTTTCGTACCCTGGCTGGACAGCACTCCCTGATGGTGGTGGAGCACGACATGGGATTTGTCGAGACCATCGCCGACCGGGTGACGGTCCTGCATCAGGGCCAGGTGCTGGCGGAGGGATCGCTGCGGGAGGTGCAGGCCAATGAGCAGGTCATTGAAGTTTATCTGGGACGTTAAGGAGCGCCAATGTTACAGGTGAGTCAGCTACATCAATACTACGGCGGCAGCCATATTTTGCGTGGGGTGGATTTTTCCGCCCGCCAGGGCGAAGTCACCTGCCTGCTGGGGCGCAATGGCGTAGGTAAGACCACGCTGCTGAAATGCCTGATGGGGCTGATCCCGGCGCGCAGCGGTGAGGTACGCTGGCAGGATCAGAACATCACCCATCGCAAACCGCACCAGCGGGTGCAGGCCGGGGTCGCCTACGTTCCCCAGGGGCGCGAGATATTTCCGCGCCTGACGGTGGAAGAAAACCTGCTGATGGGGCTGTCGCGCTTTCCTGCCCGCGAAGCGCAGCAGGTGCCGGAGGAGATCTACCAGCTTTTCCCGGTGCTCAAGACCATGAAGCAGCGGCGAGGGGGTGACTTATCCGGCGGGCAGCAGCAGCAGCTGGCGATCGGCCGCGCGCTGGCCAGCCGTCCACAGCTGCTGATCCTCGATGAACCCACCGAGGGGATCCAGCCTTCGGTTATCAAAGAGATTGGCGAGGTGATCCGCCAGCTGGCGAGCCGCGGGGATATGGCGATCCTGCTGGTGGAGCAGTTCTATGACTTTGCCGCCGGGCTGGCGGACCACTACCTGGTGATGTCGCGCGGCGCCATCGTCCAGCAGGGCAAGGGCAGTGATATGGAGAGCGACGGCGTGCGCGCCATGGTGACCATCTGACCAGGCCGGCGGCGTGCGCGCCGCCGGTTTGCGGGCTATTTGCGCAACAGCCGCTGCAGGCGCGCCTGGCGCCAGTTTTTGATCCATTCGCCGAACACGAACAGGCGTAATCCTCTCACCACCAGCAGGGCGCCCCAGATCAGGGCGACCCAGCCGGACCAGTAATACTGCGGATTAGTGAAGCGGTTAAGCACCGCCAGCAGCACGCAAACCACCAGCGCCACCGACAGCGAACGGAAAAAGCGGCTCTCCTGATGCACCCGCGCTTTGGCTTCCTCTATGCGCAGATCCAGCGAGGCTTCCGGGCCCGGCGCACCCTCCCGCGAGGCTTCGCCGCCGATCTCGGCCACCGTGACCTCAAAGACCGCGGCGAGGGCGCTGAGGGTCTCCAGCCCCGGGCGTTCTCCATTCTCAATGCGCTGGATCGTGCGGACGCTGAGACCCGCCATTTCGGCCAGCTGCTCCTGGGACCAGGCGCGCTGTAGCCGTAATTGTTTGACCTGATTGTTGCTGTTCATATTCGTATGCTCCATGACGTTCTGCGGATGTAAACCTGTGATGGAGTATGGTGAACCGGGCCGCCAGCCACCACGACAGCGACCCGACAACGGCCCGACATCAACCCGACAACCGCATGCCAGCTGGTGTCAGGCGTTAGCCAGCGGACAATCCGGCTGCCAGGGACGGGCATTCATCCCGCGGAAAATCATCAGCCAGGCGGCGACAATCGCCACGATAAGAATGACAAAAAGCGACCAGTGTGGCAGATGGGTGAGGATCATCCCGGTGAACATCGGGTTGAATGCCGCGCCCAGCCACCCCAGCGACTGGGCGGAGAAGTAGCTGGCCTTCATCCCCGGCGGGGCAATATGGTCAATCAGCATATACTCCCCGGGGGCATAAATCACTTCCCCGAGGGTGAAGATCGCCGCCGAGATCCCCCACGCCCACAGGCTGGCGCCAGAGAACATAAAGCCCACGAGGCCGATAACAAAGCAGACGGTGCCGAAGGTCATCAGCGGGCGAATATTTCTGGCGCTCAGCCGCCGGCCAACCGCGTACTGCAAAGCGACCACCACCGCGGCGTTAACCGGCAGCACCACGGCCACCACTTTCTCGGCGAAGTCACTGCTGGCGACCACCAGCACATACTGCGAGAGACAGGAGGCGAAAGCGCCGCTGACGAAGGAGGCCAGCAGCCCGGAACAGGTAAACCACAGCAGCGCCCGGTCATGCAGCAACACCGAGGGAGACCAGGCGACAGCGCCCGGCTGGGCCACGGCCACCTCCCGCTGGAGAAACAGCTGAATAAACACCAATGGAAAGGCGGCGCAGGCGGCCGCCAGCCAGAACGGCAAATTGATGCTGTGCATCACCAGCAGCGTGCCGATGGGCGGCCCGACGGTCCAGCCGATATTGAGGATGGTATAGTTCAGCGAGAAGATACGCGCTTTTTTCTCCGGCGTCAGTCGGTCGGCGAACCAGGCTTTTAGCACGGTGGAAAACACCGAGTAGGCGCAGTTGATCAACGCAAAGAAGATCACCACCAGGATAGCGTTATTGACCAGCGGTATCGCGCTAAATCCCAGAATAAACACCAGCACTGACCACACCATATAGCGCTTTTTGTCGAACTTATCCGCGAGGATGCCAAAGCCCATGCTGAACAGCACGCCGACCACCAGCGCCAGCGACAGCGCGTAGCCAATCACATCGACATCCAGCTGATAACGTCGGGTGAGGTAGATAGTCATAAACGGCAGTGTGGCCCCTCGGCCAATAGTTAGCAGTAACGACGATGCCAGCAGCGCGATGGTGGAGCGCCTGAGAGTGGTGATCATGATTTCCTTGCCTGTCATGTTGTTATAATTTTATGTCTTCGATCACAAATAACACGCTCATTACGCCTTGTACAGGTCAGCCCGGTCGCCGGGCGCACTTCCTGGCCTGCCAAAAATAATGATCTATCCTGGCGGCCGCTTTTTAGTTACTTTGATTTTGTTCACAAAAATTCTAATAACGACAGAGGCAGGGTATGACGAGGAAAGATGGACTGCTGGCGCTGCTGGTAGTGGTGGTGTGGGGGCTTAACTTTGTGGTGATTAAGCTGGGATTACACAATATGCCGCCGCTGATGCTGGCGGGGCTGCGCTTTATGCTGGTCGCCTTCCCGGCGCTGCTGTTTGTATCCCGCCCGGCCATCCCGCTGCGCCTGCTGCTGGGTTATGGCCTGACCATTAGCTTTGGTCAGTTTGCCTTTCTGTTCTGCGCTATCGGCCTGGGTATGCCTGCCGGGCTGGCATCGCTGGTGCTGCAGGCGCAAGCCTTCTTCACCATCATTCTCGGCGCCTTCGTCTTTGGCGAACGTCTGCAGGGCAAGCAGCTGGCGGGGATCGCCCTGGCGATCTTTGGCGTGCTGGTGCTGGTGGAGGGCAGCCTTGGCGGGGAGCATGTGCCGCTGGTGGGCTTTATGCTGACCCTGGCGGCGGCGCTCAGCTGGGCCTGCGGTAATATCTTCAACAAGAAAATCATGTCGCATGCCGCCCGGCCGCCCATTATGTCGCTGGTGGTGTGGAGCGCGTTGATCCCGGTGCTGCCGTTTATGCTGGCCTCATGGCTGATTGATGGCCCGCAGACCATGCTGGCGAGCCTGCAACACATCGATCTGCTAACGATACTGTCGCTGCTCTATCTGGCGTTTATCGCCACTATCGTCGGCTATGGTATCTGGGGATCGCTGCTGGGGCGCTATGAGACCTGGCGGGTGGCGCCGCTGTCGCTGCTGGTGCCGGTGGTGGGGATGGCCAGCGCTGCGCTGTTGCTGGGGGAGACGCTGAGCGGACTGCAGCTCACCGGGGCGGTACTGATTATGGCCGGGCTCTATATTAACGTCTTCGGCTTACGTCTGGTGCGGCCGGGTATGGCGCGCGGATAAAAAAAAGCCCCGAAGAAGGGGCTACACAATTATGCGTGTAATGGCATCACAGGTCGTGCTGCTGGTAGTACGGCACGCCCAGTTCGTCGGATTTATCACTGCCAGCCGCCATATGATTGAAATCAAATGGCGAATCGTTATGTTCCGAAGGGATAATCATTGTATCACGCTGGTTTTGACGCACCGGCGTGGTGTTTTGCTCCGCATAGCTGAGGCTGGAGACCAGCGACAGGAGTACGATAGCTGCGGCAGCGAATAGTTTCATGATTTCCTCAATACGTCTTTGATAATACAGGCGATTAACATCAGTTATTTAGCGGATGCAGATAGCGGGATTCGCCAGGTACATTCGTTATGCGATACTTGTGGGGCGGAACATCGAAATAGTTCTTGAACGTTCGCGTCAGGGTCTGCTGCGACTCGAAACCGTAGCGTTCCGCCAGGTACAAAATGGGCTCATTGCTCTGCTTGAGCTTTTGCGCAATCTCCGTCAGCTTGCGGCTGCGGATGTACTGGCCGAGGGAATGGCCGGTCTCTTTCTTAAACATACGTTGCAGGTGCCACTTGGAGTAACCTGAACGCTCAGACACTTTTTCCAGCGACAGGGGCGATTCCAGGTTATCCTCGATCCACGACAAAATACTATGGATAGTGATGGCGTCATTATTACGTCTGGACATCATCTTACCTCTTCTTATTTTACGGCAGGACCTTCTTGAGTAGTTGCTCAAGCGCGACGACTTCGTCCGCCGACAGATTTTTTGTTAACTCCTGGTGTAACTTCTGACCCACAACCTGATGACACTGCTCGCAAAGGGCTGCGCCGTCCGGTGTCAACTGCACCAGCACACCGCGCTTGTCAGCGGGGTTGGGTAACCGTTCAATCCAGCCTTTGCACGCCAGGCGGTCGAGCATACGCGTCATCGCGCCCGGGTCGACGGAAAGCACGGTTTTCAGCTCAACGGGGGTAATACATACCTCGCAACGAATGGAACAGAGCACGCGAAACTGGGTCGCGGTAATATCCATGGGTGAGAGGTAGTCGTTGAGCAGGCGATCTTTTTTCTGGTTAACCATCTGGATCAAGCGGCCCAACGGGATCATTTCATTAAATAGGTCGCTGGTACTTTTCATGATGGTTGCCCAGGCAAGTAATTAGTTGCATGTGATACTATTGCCCAGGCAATCATAAGTCAACATTATGAATTGGCCGATGCCACGATTTGCTAAAATAAAAAAATCTGACGTGGGTCACTGTTTGTGGTTTTGCTAACGCTTGTTAATTTTTAGCGGAAGTGGTTTATCAGCAGGCTGGCGGCGAAAGTGTCGAAGCCGGTATACTCACGGAACGAAACAATACTTAAAAAATGAATATTAACGGGACTTTAATTAACTATGTTCGATTTGTTTAAAGCAATAGGGCTTGGCCTGGCGGTGCTTTTACCGCTGGCAAACCCACTCACAACCGTGGCGCTGTTCCTCGGCCTGGCGGGCAATATGAACAACGCCGAGCGGAACAAGCAGGCGTTGATGGCATCGGTGTATGTGTTCGCCATTCTGATGGTGTCGTGGTATGCCGGTCAGGTGGTGATGAATACATTCGGCATATCAATACCTGGGCTGCGTATCGCCGGGGGATTGATTGTGGCCTTTATCGGTTTCCGCATGCTGTTCCCCCAGCAAAAAGCCCACGATTCGATGGAAGCGAAGATCAAATCGGAAGAACTGCAGGATGAACCGACCGCCAATATCGCCTTTGTGCCGCTGGCGATGCCAAGCACCGCCGGTCCGGGAACCATTGCGATGATTATTAGCTCCGCCTCGACCGTTAAGCACGGTGTGGACTTCCCGGAGTGGGTGGTACTGGCGGCGCCGCCGATCATCTTTTTGCTGTTAGGGGTGATTCTGTGGGCTTGTCTGCGCAGTTCCGGCGCGATTATGCGTCTGGTAGGCAAAGGCGGCATCGAGGCCATTTCGCGGCTGATGGGCTTCCTGCTGGTCTGTATGGGCGTGCAGTTTATTATTAATGGCGTGCTGGAGATCATTTCGACCTGGCACCCCTGATCGCCCCGGATGGGATGAGAGACAACAGCCTGCCGGTAGCCATGCCGGCAGGCTTTTTTATCGCGGTAACTCAGGAGTGGTGCGGTTGATGGTCTTCCAGCGATACCGGCCAGCGGCGGAAGATCATCAGAGACCATACCAGCGCGGCCAGCGCCGGGATGGCACCGATGTAGCCGATGGAAGCCATCGACAGATGCAGACTCACCTGGCTGCCCACCAGCGCGCCAGCGCCAATACCAATATTAAAGATACCCGAGAACAGGGACATGGCGACGTCGGTGGCATCAGGCGCAGAAGCCAGCACTTTTACCTGCATACCGAGACCGATAATCATGATCGCCACGCCCCAGAAGATACTGAGCAGCATCAGATGATGTGCATTGTCCGAGGCAGGCAGGAGCAACAGCAGGCAGGCCAGCAGCAGGCCGATAGCGATGCTAATCAGCCCGGAAGCGTGCTGGTTGCCGAGCTTACCGAACAGAATGCTGCCGATAATACCGGCCCCGCCGAGGATCAACAGCAGCACGGTAGCAAAGTTGCCGCTCAGGCCCGCCACCGTCTGGACAAAGGGCTCGATATAGCTGTAGGCGGTATAGTGGGCGGTCACCACCACCACGGTCAGAATATAAACGCTGACCAGCGCCGGGCGGCGGAACAGCACCGGCAGGCTTTTCAGCGAGCCAGAATGTTCGCTCGGTAGCGTCGGCAGCAGTTTTACCAGACAGGCAAGGGTGGCTAACGCGCCGAGGCCAATCGCCAGGAAGGTCATTCGCCAGCCAAAATACTGGCCGATGATGCGGCCAATCGGAATACCGAACACCATCGCCAGGGCTGTACCGGTGGCGATCAGGCTCAGCGCCTGCGCCCGTTTGCCAGGCGGCGCCATACGGATGGCCAGCGCTGAGGTAATCGACCAGAAAACCGCATGCGCAAAAGCGATGCCAATGCGGCTAATCACCAGGACGTCAAAACTCCACGCAAAAAACGACAGAACGTGGCTGGCAATAAACAGAATAAACAGGCCGATGAGCAGCCGCCGGCGCTCCATTTTGCTGGTCAGCAGCATAAACGGCAGCGACATCAGCGCCACCACCCACGCATAAATGGTGAGCATCATGCCCACCTGGGCGGTTTCCATGCCGAAGCTGCCGGCAATATCGGACAGCAGACCGACAGGGGCGAATTCTGTGGTGTTAAAAATAAACGCGGCGATGGCCAACGTCACGACACGTAGCCACGCTACCTTGCGTGAGACCGTATTCGTAGTCATAAGCTCTGGACGGGTGATTCAAGGGAAGATGTGACGGTGATCTTAAAACGATTACTGGCGAAAAGACAATCATTTTGTGATCTGTATCTCATTTCGCTGCAAGTGGCTGGCCGCGGTTAAGCAATTAATTTTGCTATGGATAGTGTCAGGGGAGCGCTTTTATGTCATGTTGAAGGAAAGTAAAAAAAGTAAGGACAGTGTATGCAGGAAATTCAATTTTATCTGGTCGATGCCTTCAGCGATAAAAACTTTGGCGGTAATGCCGCGGCCGTTTGCCCGCTCAGCGAGTGGTTAGCGGACGATGTATTGCTGAAAATGGCCCAACAGCATAACCAGTCCGAAACGGCGTTTTTCGTCCACACCGACGAAGGCTATGAGCTGCGCTGGTTTACCACGCTGGGCGAGATCAACCTCTGCGGCCACGCCACCCTGGCGACGGCGCATGTTATTTTCGAGTATCTTGACCATCCCTCGGCGACGATTACCTTCAGCACCCGTTTTGTCGGTGAACTGCGGGTGACCCGCAGCGGCGACTGGCTGACGCTCGACTTCCCGGCCTGGTCGACCACCCCGGTGGACAACCCGCCGGCGGACCTGCTGGCCGGACTGGGGCTTGAGTCTGCCGTCGAGGTGCGGGAGGGGCGTGATTATCTGGTCGTGCTGGCGGATCGCCAGCAGGTTGAAGCGGTGCAGACCGATATGGCACGTCTGCAGAAGCTCGGCAAAATGATCTGCGTCAGCGCGCCGGATGAGGAGTATGACTTTGTCAGCCGCTTCTTCTGCCCGGGAGAAGGGGTGCCAGAGGATCCGGTGACCGGCTCCGCCCACAGCATGCTGATCCCCTGGTGGGGCGAAAAGCTGGGGAAAACCACCATGATGGCGCGCCAGGTCTCCGCCCGCGGCGGCGACCTGCGCTGCCAGTGGCAGGGCGACAGGGTGCTGATTAGCGGCCAGGCCACCACCTATCTGCGCGGAACGGTTTACCTGCGTTAATCATCGCCACCGCGTCGCCCCGGGGAGCGGTAATCTACTTCCGCTCCCCGGGGCGACATAGCATCAGCCCAGCGATGCGCCGCCACACATCACCAGCTCCTGTCCGGTCATCGCCGATGCGCCCTCGCTCAGCAACCAGCTCACCAGAGAGACCACTTCCTGCGGAGTAATGAGTCGCCCAAGCGGCGGAAGCCGCGGCGGGGAACTTTCTCTGCCTGGCTGATGAAGCATCGGCGTATCGGTTGCCCCGGGAGCCACGACGTTGACCGTCACCCCGGCAGGCGCCAGCTCTGCCGCCCAGCTCCTGGCGAGAGCGACCAGCGCGGCTTTGGTGGCCGCATACTGCGAGCGACCAGCGGCGCCTCGTGAGGTACGGCTTCCCAGCAGAACGATCCTCCCGCCTGGCCCCATGGTCGGGGCGAAGTGATTGACCAATGTCTGAGCCGCATCGACGTGTAAACGCCACAGCGACTCGCTGCGCTGAGGGTCCAGATTGCCCAGGGTGGCGGCCGCCATTGAACCCGCGGCGTGAATGATGGCCTGCGGGGGCTCAATCTGCTCCAGCGCCGCCAGCAGCGCGCTGCGCTGGCTGACGTCGACCGACAGATGGCGAAAGTTCGGCTGTGAGAAGGGCGGCAGCGAACGGCTCATGCCGATCACCTGCCAGCCGTCCGCCAGCAACTGCCTCACCACTGCGGCGCCGATCCCGGAGCTGGCCCCGGTTACCATTGCCCGCTTCATCGCGCCTCCAGCATCTCAGCGGGGATTTTGAATACCGCCTTTCTGACCGGCGCTGGCGTCGAAACCGCACACAGCGCCTGGTGCGGCTCGCCGGGGTAAAAGACCGCGAAGTCGCCGGGACGCAGCAGAATAGAGACACTCTCCGGGGCCGGCTGACATATATAGAGGTCGGGCTTAAGCTCATTATCTTCCGGGCGCATCGCGGGAGCCATGCCCGCCTGGATCCGCTCCTCGCCGGCCAGGATGACCTGAATATCCGCCCACTGGCGATGATATTCCGTATGCCGCTCGGCCGCAGGCTGGGTTTGCACCACGCTGAGGGTGCAGAACCACGGCGCACCGTCGGGCTGGAAGCGGCCATTCTCTCTGGCACTGAGGGCAGCCAGCGAACAGGCCTCGCTGCTCAATAGCTGCTTTAACGCCGGCGGCAGACCAGCCTGCTGCAGCGCCTGCAGATTACCGATAATCATGCGCTTTCTCCTTTTACCCACTGTGGCGAGACACGAACATACTTGATCGCCTGGCGATACCAGGTGTAGGCGATATGCAAATTACCGTCTGCTCCCTGTTTGATGCTGGGGTAGGAGAACTCCCGGTTCAGCTTCTGCTCCGAATTATTGGTCATGCAGTAGCCGTCACCCTCATCGAGATTGCGCAGCCACGGCCAGCTTTCACCACCATCGGCTGAAATAGCGACGGTCATCGGCGCGCGTGGTGCGCCCCAGAAGGCGCTTTTCCCGGTCGCTTCCGGCTCCCTACGGCCATCGTCGTCAGCAATTTCATCATACAGCGAGGCGCGGCGTTCCGTGGCGCCAGCGGCGCTCATATTATTGAACACCAGCGCCAGTTCGCCATTGTCCAGGGTGGTCGCCTGAATGGACGAGTTGTTGTTCGGAAGCGTCGTCGGTACCGGCGCAGACCAGCTCTCTCCCTGGTCGCTGGACTGGCTGAACCAGATATGATCCGCCCAGCGGCTGCGGAAGAAGGCTGCCAGTCTGCCGTCCGGAAGCGGAGTGATACTCATATGGACACAACCCAGGCTCTCCGGGACCGCCACGTCACGCCAGCTTTTTCCGCAGTCTGAAGAGATCTTCACCGCGCTGACGTCATTGTTACCCACCCATTTCTCGCCGGGTTCGGTACGGCAGTAAAAGACCGGCAGCAGCCAGTTGCCGTCAGACATAACGCTTATTGGCTGGCGAATAAAGGTACCCGGTTGATCCAGCAGCGTATCGATGGCCCCCCAGCTTCGTCCGCCATCGTGGGAGAGGCGGTAGCGCACAATGGCGGTATCCTGGTTTCCGGCAAATTGCGCTGTCCACAACAGCCACAGCACGTTATCGGGCGCCTGAAATAGCACCGGGTTTTGTTCTGAGCGGTCTGGATCATCAGATAGCTTGACTGCCTCACTCCAGCGGTCACTGCCGGGGGCTAACCGCGATCCCCAGATAGAGATATCGGCTTTTCCCTCCTGGGAGCCGCCAAACCAGACGCACATCAGGCTGCCGTCATCCAGCGGCAGCAGATTGGCGGCATGGTTCTGCGGGCAGGCGCAGGGAAGCATTGCCCATGCGATGTGTTCATCTTGCTGGTGTTGGCGAATGACGCCGTCAAAAGGCGGAATTACGGTCATGTTTTATACTCCACGTTGCTCAACTGGGGCGGGGGATGGTTGTGATTTATTTGGGATCAGGCGGTCAATCACCATGATGATGGCCGGGGTTGCCAGGGCGACATACATGTTATTGATGCCGAACGGGTCGCCGAGTAAATACCAGACGGACGTCACCACACAGGCGCCGATCAGGCCGGCATTCGCGCCCCGAGTGCTTCTGAAGAAGGGGGCATAGAAGGCGATGACCGCCACCACGGTAATGGAGAGGCGAATGGCGCGGGTAAAGAAGGAGAGTTTCAGCACCTCCGGTACCAGCAGCACAAAGATCAGCGGCAGGAAGCCGATAATTAGCGACGCCCAGCGTGTGGCTCTGAACTCCTGGTCCGGCGTTGGGTTGCGCCATGGTACGTAAAAATCCTTCACCACCAGCGAGGCAATGGCCAGGGCTACGGTACTTACGCTGACGAAAATCGATGCCACAAGTGACGTTGTCACCAGACCTGCCAGCCACGGGTTCATGTCCTGCAGAAAGACCGGGAGGGCATACAGGCTGTTGATCTCGGGATGCAGGTATTTCGCCGCGACGCCGATAATGGCGATGGCAAAGGCGATAGGCAGGCAGAAAAAGAAGGCGATCCAGGTGGAGCGTTTCGCTGACCGAACGTCTTTGGTTGAGCTAATGGCCTGAATGACAAACTGGGTGCAAAAAATGGAGCCGATAGTGCCGATGAGCCAGGCGAAGATCGTGCCAGCACCAATGTTGCCATCCCATGTCCAGTAATAATCCGGCATCTTCTCCATCATCGGCGAGAAGCCGCCGGTTTTGGACAGGGCAAAACCCAGAATGATCAGCAGACCGGCGTATTTCAACGCGCTGTGTAACATGGTGACCCACGCGACGCCCTTCATGCCGCCGAACGCGAAATAAAAGGTACTCACAATGGCGGTAATAAAGGCGGCTACCGGTAAATTCACTTTTAATACGGTGGAGATGGCTGCGGCACCGCTGACGTAGTTGCCCACGTTAACCAGCAGCAGCGCATAAATCATAATCAGGGAGATAATATTTTTGGTACTGTTGCCATATTTTTCAGCGATGGCGCCGGAAATGGTAATTTTTCCGGTGTTATAGATGCGTTTCACCAGGATTAAACCGAACAGCGGAAAGCCGATGGCTGCCCCCAGCACGGACCACGAGGCGGCAATTCCGCTCTCAAAGGCGGCCTGGGCAGTACCGATGGTCGATTTGGCGCCAATATATTCTGACATCAGTAATATACCGACAATAAAGGCCGGCATGGCGCGCGAGCCTTCCATAAAATCCCCGGAATTTTTACTACGAATACGGAATGTCAGCCAGGTGGTAAACAGAATATAGGCAATAACAATGCCGACAATAATAAAGGTATCTTCAGCGGTAAAATGATTCATCTTAGCCTCTCTCTGGGCGTACGAATCCTGGGCACGGCGGTACCCGGTCTGTTTTATTAAAAAAGCGCAGCAAGTATTACGCTAAATAACGAGCGATGATGTCGCGTATCTGCTGCAGCTGTTGGTCACTGAACTGCACCGCGTAGCGGCTGTCGCCCACCTCATGACCCATCAGTTGCAGGGCTTTTTTCACTGCCGCGGGTGAGAACGCCACCTTATACAGATCGGTGCGCAGGCCCGTCACGCGCTCCTGCGCCTGGCGCGATCCGGCGATATCTCCGGCGTGAAACAGCGACCAGATCGCGTTGATTTCAGCGGGGGCGACGTTGGCAAGCCCTGAGATGCAGGCCGAACAGCCGTCGACATACCCCTGATGGATAAGGGAGTCCGGCCCGTTCAGAACGTCGAAACCGTCAATGTCGCGTACCGCGTCAAGAAAGCCTTTCAGGCTGTCGTAGCTGCCGGCGCTGTCCTTAATGCCGACGATATTCTCGTGTCGGGCCAGCTGGCGTGCCGTCTCCGGAGCAATGGTGTTCCCGGTGCGGGCGGGAATGTTATAAAGAAAAAGCGGGACGCTCAGCGCGTCGGCGATCGCCGTATAGTGGTTAATCAGCTCTTCCTGCTTCAAGGGTACGAACCACGGGGTAATGGCCGATACCGCGTCAACCCCGAGGCGGGCGATCTGCTGGCCCAGCCGGCGAGTCTCACGGGTGGAAATCTCCCCGATATGCGCTACCACCGGCGCGCGTCCGGCGGCTTCTTCCACGCAGGTTCTGGCGACGGCGATCTTCTCCTCCTCATTGAGGACAAAAAACTCGCCATTGGTGCCGCCACAGAAAATCCCGTTGCCTGCGGCGAGCTGGCGCTGCACCTGCTGGCGTAGCGCTGGCAGGTTAAGGGCTCCCTCGGCGGTAAAAGGGGTGACGATGGCGGTGAGTACGCCGCTAATGGCTCTCCTCATTTTCTTTCTCCTGTTAGGCATGTTCTGGAAACAGCGTTTGATAGATAGCCGCAATCTCTTCGCGGCTGACGCTGCAGGGGGCGTTGTTCATCAGGCGCTTGACGTTTTGCGCCGCTGCGCTGAGAGCAGGGATGCTCTCCCTGGGCACGCCGAGCGCGGCAAGGTTGTCCGGCAGGGGCAGTCGTTTCACCAGCGCCGCCAGCCACGCGACCAGCGCATGGGATTTCTCTTCCTCACTGAGCGTGCGATCTGCGTCGGGGATCAGATCCCAGACCTGAGCGAATTTTGCCACCGCGTGGGGGCGGACCACCCGCATGCAGGGCGCCAGCAGAATGGCGTTAGCCACCCCGTGCGGCAGGTGCCAGGTACCGCCAAGCGGATAGGAGAGCGCATGCACCAGATGGGTGCCGGCATGGTTGATCGCCGCGCCGCCGTACCACGAGGCCCAGAGCATCTCCAGCTTCGCCGTCAGATCCTGCGGCTGATCCACCGAGCGTTCGATATGCCGCACCAGCTTGTGTAAACCGATTAACGCCGCGTTGTCGCTCACCGGATTGGCGACGGTGGAGGTAAAGCACTCCAGCAGATGACACAGGGCATCGATGCCGGTCGACGCCGCGATGCTGGCCGGCATGCTGGTGGTCAGCTCCGGCAGCAGGGCGACATAGTCCGGCAGCAGCACCGGGGAGATGATCCCCACTTTGGTCTGCTGCTCGGGGATCGCCAGAATGGCGTTCGGCGTCGCTTCGGAGCCGGTGCCGGCGGTGGCCGGGATCAACAATGAGCTAATCCGTCGTTGCGGCAACTCGCCTGCCAGCATGGCCGTCAGAGAGGGCGCCTCAGTATGCAGGAGCACCGAGAGCAGTTTCGCCACATCCAGTACGCTCCCCCCGCCGATGCCCACGATCATCTGGGGCTGACTGGCGCCCAGTTGGCTGACAATCTGCGCCACATCGTGATGGCTGGGCTCTGCCGGTACTGTGTCAATGACCTCAACCTGACGCCCTTCGGCCGCCAGCAGGCGATGGATCGCCTGGGTCGCTTCCAGCGCGCCAACGTTCTGGTCGGTCACCAGCAGGATGCGGGTTTTACCTGACAACAGCGGGAGCAGGGCCGTTGAGGCGCCCGCCCCGCTGATGATTGTGCTGTGTATCGTCGCCACGCGTTTCTCCTTGGTAGTAATTGATTGAATTCAATCATTCATGAATCGTGTCACTCTTCTGGTGGGGGAAAGTTATAATTTATACGGCAGTTTAATAACTTGAGCTTGCTCACATTTAATCAAATATGATTGAATATAATCAGTTTCAGATTTTCATCGACCACAAGGCAGAACAATGAACGATGGTAATAACCAGGTGCTGGTGCTGGCAGATGACTTTACGGGAGCCAATGACGCCGGTGTCAGCCTCGCGGAGGCGGGCATGTCGGTGGAAGTGGCCTTCAGCGCCGGGCAACCATCAACCGCCCGGGCGTTAATTCTCAACAGCGACAGCCGGGCAATGAGCGCCGCCGCCGCGGCGGACAAGGTCACCGGTCTGCTGCGCGGCGCGGCAAGATTTGTCCCGCAATGGCAGGTAAAGAAGATCGACTCCACGCTGCGCGGCAACCTTGGCGGCGAACTGGAGGCAATGATGGCGGCGCACGGCTGCCGGCTGGCGGTGGTGGCCCCGGCGTATCCGGCGGCCGGGCGGCATACCCGGGACGGGCGCTGCTATGTGCATGGGGTGGCCCTCGATCAGACCGAATTTGCCAGCGATCCGAAAACGCCCGTGAGCCGGGCGGAAATTAGCGAAATTATCGCCATGCAGAGCCGTCTTCCCTGTCTGACGTTGAACGCTGCCCGGCTTCCGGAGGCATTAGCGACGGCGGGCGAGGAGAAGCGAGTGTTGATTGTCGACGCCTGGGAAGACAGCCATCTGGACCTGGTGATCGACGCCGTTGCGCCCCATGCGCGGGAGACCCTGCTGGTCGGCTCGGCGGGACTTTGCGAGGCGCTGGCGCGCCGCCTGCGCCGCAGCGAGCAGGGGCCGCTACTGGCGCTGGTTGGTTCGATGAGCGAGATGGCGCAGCGCCAGGTCGCTGCGCTGCAGGCTCATTCCCGAGTGAGAAAGATCGAAATAGATGTCGAACAGGCCTTTAGCAGATCGCCGAAGGAGGAAGCCTCGCGGATCGCCGAGGTGCTGCGTGAGGGTCATCACTGCGTGGTGACCACCCGCCCGAATAACGCCGCCCGGCACGGGATAGAAGCCCAGTGTAACGAACGCGGTCTCAGCCGCGCAGCCTACGGGGAGCACATCTGCGCCTGGCTTGCCGACGTCACGGCGCAGGCGGTGGCGCTGTGCCCACCGGGCGCCCTGTACCTCTCTGGCGGCGATGTAGCCATCGCCGTCGCGCACGCGCTCGGCGCCACCGGATTTCAGATCCGTGGGCGGGTGGCGCAGTGTGTGCCTTACGGGCACTTTCTCGGCGGTCGCTGGTCACGGCCGGTGATGACCAAAGCAGGGGGATTCGGCACCGACACTACGCTGTTAAATGTTGTGAATTTTATTGAGGAGAAACTGAGTGTCTAACATGATTGCAGTGACAATGGGCGACCCGGCAGGGATTGGTCCGGAGATTATTATCAAATCCCTCGCCGAAGGGGCGCTGAGCGGCGCGCCGGTGGTGGTGGTGGGCTGCGCGCAGACGCTGCGGCGGATCCTGGCGCTGAATATTACGCCGCGGGCGGAGCTGCGCATCATTGACCATCCCGCCGAGGCGAGTTTTTCCCCAGCGACCATCAACGTTATTGATGAACCGCTCAGCGACCCGCAGGGGCTGCGCCCTGGCGAAGTTCAGGCCCAGGCAGGGGACCTCGCGTTTCGCTGCATCAGGCGGGCGACCGCGCTGGCGCTGGACGGCGCGGTCGCGGCCATCGCGACCGCGCCGCTAAATAAAGAGGCGCTGCATCTCGCCGGGCACGCTTTCCCCGGCCATACCGAACTGCTGGCCCACCTGACGCAGACCACCGATTACGCCATGGTGCTCTATACCGAGAAGCTCAAGGTTATCCATATCACTACTCATATCGCCCTGCGCCAGTTCCTCGATACCCTCAACCAGCCGCGAATCGAGACGGTGATTGGCGTAGCGGATCGGTTTTTGCGCCGGGTCGGCTATCAGCGTCCGCGCATTGCGGTTGCCGGCGTTAACCCGCACGCCGGGGAGAACGGCCTGTTTGGCGATGAAGAGATCCGCATCGTCGCCCCGGCGGTCGCCGCCATGCAGGCGCAGGGGATAGAGGTCACCGGCCCCTGTCCACCGGACACGGTGTTTATGCAGTGTCACGAAGGTATGTACGACATGGTGGTGGCGATGTACCACGATCAGGGGCATATCCCGCTGAAGCTGCTCGGGTTCTATGATGGGGTGAATATCACCGCCGGGCTGCCGTTTATCCGTACCTCAGCGGATCATGGCACCGCGTTTGATATTGCCTGGACAGGTAAAGCGAAGTCTGAGAGCATGGCAACCTCCATTGAGCTCGCCATGCACATCGCGCAGGAATAACATGAAGGGATATAACCGGTTAGAGCAGATTATGGACTTCCTGAAAAGCCATAATCTGGTGACAGTCGACCAGCTGGTGGCGGCGACCAACGCCTCGCCGGCCACCATTCGTCGCGACCTGATCAAACTCGATCAGGAAGGGGTGATCAGCCGTACACATGGCGGGGTGACGCTGAACCGGTTTATTCCTTCCCAGCCGACGACGCTGGAGAAAGCCCAGCGCAGTCCGCTGGAAAAGCAGGCTATCGCCAGCGCGGCGGCCGCGCTAGTGAAGGCCGGCGACGCGATTGTGCTTGACGCCGGCACCACCATGATTGAGCTGGCGCGGCAGATCACCCATCTGCCGCTGCGGGTGATCACCAGCGATTTACATATCGCGCTGTTTTTGTCGGAATTTAAGCAGATAGAAGTGACGATTATCGGTGGGCGCATCGATGACAGCAGCCAGTCGTGCATCGGCGATCACGGCCGCCGCCTGCTGCAGACCATCTGGCCGGACCTTGCCTTCGTCAGTTGCAACGGCTGGGACCTCGAGAAGGGGATCACCGCCCCGACGGAGGAGAAGGCTGCCCTGAAACGTGATCTGATGGCTAATGCCCGGCGGCGCATCCTGCTGGCGGACAGCTCCAAATACGGCGCCTGGTCACTGTTCAATATTGCCCCGCTGGAGTCGTTGACCGATATCGTCACCGACGCCCATCTGCCGGAGGCGACCCGCGAGGCGCTGGTGACCCTTTCCCCACAGCTGATCATTGCTGACTGACTTGCAGGCTGCCGTCAGGGCAGACGGGCGATATTGGCCTTGATCACCGCTATCGACTGACTGAACTTCGCCTGCTCCTCGGCGGCCAGCTGCAGTTCAATAATCTGCTCCACGCCACCCTGGGCCAGCACCGCCGGCACCCCAGCCGCCGCGCCGCTGACCCCGTATTCACCGTCAAGAATGCAGGAGACCGCCAGCGCGCGGTGGCTGCCGGTGAAGATATTGCGGCAGATCTCGGCGATGGTGCCTGCCACGCCATATTCGGTGCAGCCTTTACCCGCGTAGATCTCAAACCCCAGTTTTCGTACTTTTTCGGCCATTGCCTCGCGGTCGAGCGGGTGGCCGGTACGCTGCTGGTAGAGGTCGGCGATCGGCGAGCCATACACCGAGGAGTGTGACCATACCGGAAACTGGGTATCGCCATGCTCGCCGAGGATAAAGGCGTCGATGCTCTGGGCGCCAATATCCAGCTCCTGCGCCAGCAGGCGACGCAGGCGGGTGGTATCCAGCCAGACGCCGGTGCCCAGCACCTGACTGCGCGGCAGGCCGGAGAGCTGCCATACCTGCCAGGTGATGATGTCGCAGGGGTTGGTGGCCACCAGAAAGATGCCGTTAAACCCGTTGGCCATCATCGTCGGCACAATACTTTTCACAATCTTCGCCGTCGTGGTCAGTTCATCCAGCCGACTCTGACCGGGGCGCAGCGCACCGCCGGAAACGGTGATCACCGCGATATCGACATCAGCGCAGTCGCTGGCTTCCCGGGTGGAGATGGTCATCATCCCCGGCAGATAGGCCGCGGCATCGCTGAGATCCTGGGCATGGGCCTCGGCACGCTGTTGGTTGAGGTCGACGAGGATCAGCTCCTCGCAAATGCTCTGGTTGAGGAGGGCGTAGGCCGCCGACGCGCCGACATTGCCGGCGCCAATAATCATCACTTTACGGGCTTTGGTGTGCATATTCAGATCTCAAGTACGAACGGCAGGGGATAAAATTACTGTGTTTCAGCGAGTTAGCGCAAGAGGTGGGCAGCAATATAAGTTAATGCTATGGCGGAAACGGGCCGAGGGCGCGCTACAGTGGCGTAAAAAAAGGAGTTCACCTATGTATACCGTTACCGACATCGCCCCCACCGACGCAGAATTTACCGCCCTGATTGCCGCTCTCGACGCCTGGCAGGAGACACTCTATCCGGCAGAGAGCAACCATTTGCTGGACCTCAGCCAGCTGCCGCCGCAGACGGTGATCGCCCTGGTCATCCGCAGCGCGCAGGGCGAGGCCGTTGGCTGCGGGGCTATCGTCCTCAGTGAGGAAGGTTTCGGCGAGATGAAGCGGGTCTATATCGATCCGCAGCACCGCGGACAGCAGCTGGGAGAAAAGCTGCTGGCGGCGCTGGAAGCGAAAGCGCGCCAGCGCGACTGTCATACGCTGCGGCTTGAAACCGGTATCCATCAGCATGCGGCCATCACCCTCTACACGCGCAACGGCTACCAGACCCGCTGCGCGTTTGCGCCGTATCAGCCCGATCCGCTCAGCGTGTTTATGGAGAAACCGCTGTTTGCCGATCTTCGTTCAGCAGCGCTATAAACGCCTCCAGCTGGCGGGTTTTGGCGCCCCGGCGCCACACCAGCCAGGTGGTTAACCAGCGCCACTCTTCGGCCAGCGGCCAGGCGGAAACCTGCTGATGACCGGGCATACTCTCCAGCATACTGCGCGGGATCAACGCCAGGCCCGCGCCGGCGATCACGCAGGCCAGCATCCCATGGTAAGACTCCATCTCGTGGATCCTGCCCGGGGTTGCTCTGTCGGCATGGAACCAGCTCTCAAAATGCCGGCGGTAGGAGCAGTTGGCGCGAAAGGCGTAAACGTTGGCCCCGTTCACTTCGCTGGCGCGGTCGATGGGCGCGTGGCCGTACGGGGCGACGATCATCATCTCTTCCGGGAACACCGGCAGCCCCTCCAGACCCGGATGCACCAGCGGGCCGTCAACGAACGCGGCGCTCAGGGCGCCCTCCAGCACGCCGTCGATCATCGTCCCGGAAGGGCCGGTGGAGAGCGCCAGGTGAATTTTCGGGTAGCGCTGATTAAAGTGGGCCAGGGTGGTGGGGATCCGTACCGCCGCGGTGCTCTCCAGCGAACCAAGAGAAAACAGTCCCTGGGGTTCATCGCCTGCCACCACCATCCGCGCCTCGTCCACCAGGGCGAGGATCTGCTGGCTGTAGCGCAAAAAGCTGTGTCCCGCAGGCGAGAGGCGCAGGCGCTGGTTCTCGCGGATAAACAGCTCTACGCCGAGGTCTGCTTCCAGCTGGCGGATGCGGGTGGTGAGGTTGGACGGCACTCGATGCACTTTCTGCGCCGCCTGGGTAATGCTGCCGGTGGTGGCGACAGCGTTAAACATCTCTAGCTGAGTCAGGTTCATACTATTCTTCTTTTGTGAATGCGTTGCTTAATATTATTCATTTTCAATGAATGGAAAGGTAAGCCAGAATACGGTTACTTCGCAAGCAACGAGAGAGAGAATAACGATGAATTTATCTGCAACGCACGCGGTTTCCGTCAACCCGACTACCGGTGAGGTGGTCTCCTCGCTGCCCTGGGCCAGCGAACGCGAGGTCGATGCGGCTATCGCTCTCGCCGCGGCAGGCTATCGCCAGTGGCGTCAGACGCCGCTCGCCGACCGCGCCGACGCCCTGCGTCGCATCGGGGCTGCGCTGCGCGCCCGCGGGGAAGAGGTGGCCCAGATGATTACCCTCGAGATGGGCAAGCCGATCGCTCAGGCGCGCGGCGAGGTGGCGAAATCGGCCAACCTCTGCGACTGGTACGCCGAGCACGGCCCGGCGATGCTGGCGACGGAAGCCACGCAGGTGGAAAATAATCAGGCGGTGATTGAATATCGTCCGCTGGGCGCCATTCTGGCGGTCATGCCGTGGAACTTCCCGGTCTGGCAGGTGCTGCGCGGCGCGGTGCCGATCCTGCTGGCCGGCAACAGCTACCTGCTGAAGCATGCCCCGAACGTGATGGGCAGCGCCCGCCTGCTGGGCGAGATTTTTGCCGCCGCCGGCCTGCCGGATGGCGTGTTCGGTTGGGTGAACGCCACCAATGACGGCGTTTCGCAGATCATCAATGACGACCGCATCGCGGCGGTGACCGTCACCGGCAGCGTCCGCGCCGGCAAGGCGATTGGCGCCCAGGCGGGGGCGGCGCTGAAGAAATGCGTGCTTGAGCTGGGTGGCTCCGATCCCTTTATCGTGCTCAACGATGCCGACCTGGATGAGGCGGTAAAGGCCGCCGTCACCGGCCGCTATCAGAACAGCGGCCAGGTGTGCGCCGCGTCGAAACGCTTCATCCTCGAAGCCGGTATTGCCGAGGCCTTCACCCGCAAATTCGTCGACGCCGTGGCGGCGCTGAAGATGGGCGACCCGCGCGATGAGCAAAACTACGTCGGACCGATGGCGCGTTTCGACCTGCGCGATGAACTGCACCAGCAGGTGACCGCGACCCTTGATGAAGGGGCAACTCTGCTGCTGGGCGCGGAAAAAATCGAAGGGGCGGGCAACTACTATGCGCCAACCGTGCTGGGCAATGTCACCGCCGGGATGACCGGTTTTCGTCAGGAGCTGTTTGGTCCGGTAGCGACCCTCACCACCGCTCGCGACGCTGACCATGCGCTGGCCCTCGCCAACGACAGCGAGTTTGGCCTGTCGGCAACGGTCTACACCACCGACGAGGCGCAGGCCCAGCGCTTCGCCCGCGAGCTGGAGTGCGGCGGCGTCTTCCTCAACGGCTACTGCGCCAGCGACGCCCGCGTGGCCTTCGGCGGCGTGAAGAAGAGTGGTTTTGGTCGCGAGCTGTCGCATTTTGGTCTGCACGAGTTCTGTAATGCGCAGACTGTCTGGAAAGACCGTCGCTAATCAACGTTAGCCCCCTGACGACCGTCGCCCACGTCTGCTATACTCGCCCACCAAATTTCGATGGTGGGCAAGGAGCTGCATGTGGCGGCGGTGATCAATAACGCAATGCTGGAAGCCATTCTGGCAGAAATCAGGCCGCTGATTGGCCGCGGTAAAGTGGCGGATTACATTCCGGCGCTGGCCAGCGTCAGCGGCGATAAGCTTGGCATTGCGATCAGTACGGTAGACGGGCAGCACTTCGCCGCCGGCGATGCGCATGAACGTTTTTCCATCCAGTCTATCTCCAAGGTATTGAGCCTGGTGGTGGCCATGAACCACTATCAGGAAGAGGAGATCTGGCAGCGGGTGGGCAAAGATCCCTCCGGCCAGCCCTTTAACTCCCTTTTGCAGCTGGAGATCGAGCAGGGCAAACCGCGAAACCCGTTTATCAACGCCGGGGCGCTGGTGGTCTGCGACATGCTGCAGAGCCGGCTCAGCGCCCCGCGTCAGCGGATGCTGGAGATTGTCCGCCGCCTGAGCGGCGTGGCCGATATCGCCTACGATCCGGTGGTGGCCCGCTCTGAGTTCGAGCATTCGGCGCGCAACGCCGCCATCGCCTGGCTGATGAAATCCTTCGGTAACTTCCATAACGACGTCGCCACCGTGCTGCAGAACTATTTCCACTACTGTTCGCTGGAGATGAGCTGCGTTGAGCTGGCGCGAACCTTCCTGTTCCTCGCCGATCGCGGTATCGCCCCGCACCTGGAGGCACCGGTTATCGCGCCCATTCAGTCCCGTCAGGTGAATGCCCTGATGATGACCAGCGGCATGTACCAGAACGCCGGCGAATTCGCCTGGCGCGTTGGCCTGCCGGCGAAATCGGGCGTCGGCGGCGGAATTGTGGCGATTGTGCCGCAGGAGATGGCGATCGCCGTATGGAGCCCGGAGCTTGATGACGCCGGGAACTCGCTGGCCGGCGTGGCGCTGCTGGAAAAACTGACTCAGCGGATGGGGAGGTCGGTGTTCTGATGGTTGAGCAGGATCGGTTGTTTGCCCGTCTGGCGCGCTCGACGTTTCGTTCACGCTTTCGACTCGGGGTCAAAGAGCGGCAATACTGTCTAGATAAGGGGCCGGAGATCATCGACCAGCACGCTGCGGATTTTATCCGCCAGCGGCTGGCGCCCGCCGAACCGATGAACGACGGTAAGCAGACGCCGATGCGCGGCCATCCGGTATTTATCGCCCAGCATGCGACCGCCACCTGCTGCCGCGGCTGTCTGGAAAAATGGCACGCCATTCCCCACGGCCGCGCGCTGAGCGAGCAGGAGCAGCGCTATGTGGTGCAGGTGATCCATCACTGGCTGGTGCTGCAGATGAACGGCCCGTCTGTGCGGTAATCTGCATTTGATCGGCGCCGGAGTATGCCTGATAAATATTCTCATGTTATGATAATCCGCTAACTAATTATTAACATAATAATTGCCTGAAACAATTAGACGGATAATTACTGAATGTCTTCACTGTCGATTCGGTCATTTACGCTGTTTCGTGAAGAGCAGCCCGTGCGCGACGCACTGGTATTATTCACGTTAACGCTACTACTGCATTTTCTGGGGGCCATGCTGCGCCTGGTGCAGGAGCTCTCATTCTTCTGGCCGCTCAATGCCGTGATGGCCGGGATCTTTGCGCGCTATGTCTGGCTTAATCGCAGCTATTTTTATGCCGTCTGTTTTGCGGCAATGCTGGTTTATGACGGACTCACTTCGCGCTGGGGGATGGGCTTTGCCTCATTGCTGATTAATTTCTCCAATATTGTCTTTATTGTGGTGCTGGCGCAGCTGGTGCTGTGGGATAAGCGACGCGCCGACTCCATGCCCGGCCCGATTAATGCGCTTAATTTATTCTGTTTTTGCCTGTTTGCCGCCTTATTGTGCGCCGCCGTCGGCGCCCTGGGGTCGGTGGATGTTGAACGCGCCACCTTTATTCCCCAACTGGCAGACTGGTTTAGCGAACAGTTCTCGACAGCGGTGCTGATCCTGCCGTTTATTCTGACCCTGACGTTGCCTTCGGCATTAAGCGGTTTTCGTTTTCGCCAACTGCTGCCCGCGCTGGCGCTGGTGCTGTCGATAGCCCTCGGCGTGGCGGTGGGCGGCGCCGGCAGCATTACCTTCCCGTTGCCGGCCCTGATCTGGTGCGCCGTTCGTTATCCGCTGCCGCTGACCTGCCTGTTAACCTTTCTCACCGGCATCAGCGAGATATTGCTGGTCGCCAACTCGTTAATTCACTTTTCGCCGGATGCGCGAATGCAGCCGTGGCAGCTGTTCTCCACCCGCCTCGGCATTGCCGCTATGCTGATTAGCCCGGTGATTGTCGCTTCCAGTGTCGAAGCGATTAACACGCTGGTGAAACAGCTGGCCCTGCGCGCCGATTTTGATTTTCAGACCCGGGTGTATTCCCGTTCCGGACTGAGCGAGGCGCTGAAGCGTCAGGCGTTGCCCGCCGATAAGCTGCTGACGGTGATGGTGCTGGATATCGATGGCTTCAAACGGGTGAATGATGCTCTGGGCCATGAAGGCGGCGATTGCGTATTGACTCAGTTTGCCCAACAGGTTCGGCAGCTGGTGGACGAGCAGGGGATGGTTGCCCGCATTGGCGGTGAAGAGTTTGCGGTGGCGGCGGTCGTCGACAGTACCCAGCAGGGCTATTTACTGGCGGAAAAAATCCGCCACGGGGTGGAGTCGCAACCCTTCGGCCTGGGGCAGAATCCAATCCATCTGACCATCAGCATGGGGCTGGAGACGCGCGAGGTGGGGCACGCTCGCATCACGGAGCTGTTTAACCAATTGCTGATGGCGGCAGACGAGGAGATGGTCAAAGCCAAACAGACCGGTCGCAATCGCATCTGTATGCCAGCGCTAACCGAAAGCGCACCATAAGAAAATCCTATACGGAATCCGCTTGTGTTAATTTTTGGTTAAAAACATAGTGATGTGGTCAATTACAGGGAGCTTCCATGACCACATCCTTTTCACTGCGCACGCTGTCGCGTGACGATATTCTGCATCACCTCCCGGCATTAAGCGATATCCTGGCAAGCTGCGTCAACGGCGGCGCCTCGGTAAGTTTTATGCTGCCCTTTAGCGCGCACACGGCCACCACTTTCTGGCAACAGACCGCCGACAGCGTGGCGGCCGGCGAGCGCATCGTGCTGGCGGCCCTCGACGCGGATGAAAGGCCCGTCGGTACCGTGCAACTTATTACCCGCCAACCGGAAAACCAGCCCCATCGTGCGGATGTCGCCAAACTTTTGGTTCACCAAAATGCCCGTCGCCAGGGGATTGCCAACGCGCTGATGAGCGAGCTAGAGCATGTTGCCCGACAGGAAGGGAAGACGGTGTTGGTGCTGGACACGGCAGCCGGTAGCGGGGCGGAGCAGTTCTATGTCCGCTGTGGCTGGGAAAAAGTGGGGGAAATCCCGCGCTATGCGCTGATGCCTGACGGAGAGATGACCGCCACCTCACTGTTCTATAAGTTTTTGCCCTGACGGTCGCTATTGCAGAATGCTTTGATCAAAACGGGGTTTCACTGGTAGAAAAACCTGATAACTTATTGGACCAATTACTCAGGTTGTATGACTACTATTAGAGGGAACCCATTGTGAAAACATTAAACCGTCGTGATTTCCCCGGCGCGCAGTACCCTGACCGTATCATCCAGTTTGGTGAAGGCAATTTCCTGCGCGCATTCGTTGACTGGCAGATAGATCTCCTCAACGAGCATACCGACCTGAATGCGGGCATCGTGGTCGTCCGTCCTATTGCGACGGATTTCCCGCCTTCACTGAGCACCCAGGACGGCATTTACACCACCATTATTCGCGGTCTGAACGAGCAGGGTGAGGCGGTGAGCGACGCGCGCCTGATCCGCTCGGTCAACCGGGAGATCAGCGCTTACGCTGACTTCGACGCTTTTTTACGTCTGGCGCATAACCCGGAGATGCGGTTTGTCTTCTCCAATACCACTGAGGCGGGCATCAGCTACCATGCCGGGGATCGTTTTGACGACGCGCCGCCGGTCAGCTATCCGGCGAAACTGACGCGTCTGCTGTTTGAACGCTACCAGCATTTCGCCGGTGCGGCCGACAAGGGATGGGTGATTATTCCCTGCGAACTGATCGATTATAACGGCGAGGCGCTGCAGGCGCTGGTGCTGCGCTATGCTGCTGAGTGGCAGCTGCCGCAGGCTTTTATCCGCTGGCTGACCTCGGCGAATACCTTCTGTTCAACGCTGGTGGATCGCATCGTAACCGGCTATCCGCGTGATGAAGTGGCGGCCCTTGAGGCACAGACTGGCTATAAAGATGCCTTCCTTGATACCGCCGAGCATTTCTACCTGTTTGTGATCCAGGGGCCTGCCTCGCTGGCGGCCGAGCTGCGTCTCGATAAACTACCGCTGAATGTGCGCATTGTGGACGATATCAAGCCGTATAAAGAGCGCAAAGTGGCGATCCTCAACGGGGCGCATACCGCGCTGGTGCCGGTGGCCTTCCTGGCCGGGATCGACACCGTGGGTGAGGCGATGAACGATGCGGAGATTTGCGCGTTTGTCGAAAAAGCGATTTATGACGAGATTATTCCGGTGCTGGATCTGCCGCGCGATGAGCTTGAGTCATTTGCCAGCGCCGTGACCGGGCGCTTCCGTAACCCGTATATTAAACATCAGCTGCTCTCGATTGCGCTCAACGGCATGACCAAATACCGCACTCGCATTCTGCCGCAACTGCTGGCAGGGCAGCAAAAGAGTGGGCAACTGCCGCCGCGGCTGACTTTTGCCCTGGCAGCGCTGATCGCCTTCTACCGGGGAGAGCGGGAGGGTGAACGCTATCCGGTACAGGATGACGCCGAATGGTTGGCGCGATACCAGACGCTGTGGGCCCGGCATCGGGATCGCCAGATGAGCACCCGCGAGCTGGTGACTGCGGTACTCAGCGTAGAGGCTCATTGGGAACAGGACTTGAGCCAGATCCCGGGTCTGGTGGAGCAGGTGACTGCCGACCTCGATGCTATCCTGTCCCGCGGTATGCGCGATGCTGTACAGCCTTTGTGCTGATAGCGGACGTCATTCACCCGGCTGCGGCCGGGTTTTAAAGCTACCTCATTAGTTACAACATACTTTTTATCATAGTTAACAAGCCGGTCTGTTACTCCGCTGCGAAAAAAGCCTTTTAGTGCCAAATCGCCCCTTCAGGGAGAGAATTGCCGCTAAGCCGCTTGAACATATGCCTGTGCAGGAAAATAATGGTTTGAACCCATTTTCCCTGCCAATGTTCGCAGGCTAATTCATTCATCTGTAAGGAAACTCGCATGGTCATCGATATCCGGGAAATACGGCCGCACGACAAAGCCGAATGGCTTAATCTCTGGGAAGGCTATACCCGCTTCTACGGCAGCCCGCAGCCGGAAGAGGTGACCGAATGCACCTGGCAGCGAATGCTGGACATGAACTCCCCGGTGCTGGGCAGGGTGGCTGTGGTCGATGATACGGTGGTGGGGTTCGCCATCTGCATTCTTCACGAGGGAACCTGGGTCACCACGCCCATCTGCTATCTGGAGGATCTGTTTGTCGATCCTGCCTTCCGTGGACAAGGCATTGCCAGAACAATCATTAAGTCGCTGCAAACCGAAGGGGCAGACAAAGGCTGGTCGCGGCTGTACTGGCATACGCGTCGTGATAATCCGGCCCGTCATCTGTATGATGAGTTTACCCCGGCTGACGATTATGTGCGCTACAGGATCACGCTTGGGTCCTGAAGCGGTAAGAGGTTGTTAAGCTTTTCCCGCTATAACAGGGGAAACCGGCTCAGGAGAAGCAACGATGGAAAAACGTCTCGACACAGTGGTCAATCTGATTATGTTTCTTTCACTATTGGCTACGGCCTGGGATCTCTCACTGGTGCATCATCTCGCCTGGTAGCAAAGATATCGTGCTGAAACGCGGCGCCTCATGCGGCGCCGCCGGCGTTATTCATCCACCATCTTCCCTGCGCTAAAACTCCAGTCCTCCCGCTGGTTAAACTGGATAACCACCATCACGTCCTGCGGGCTGACCGCCATCTCATCGTCTTACCGCGCACAGAGCCGACGATAAAGCCCCTGTTTCTGCGCCCGGCTGCGCGGTTTACCGGCGAAAATATGAAACAGCACGAAGCGGGCGCTGCGTCCGTCGCTGAGGTAGTTCGGGTCGTAAATGCGCTGCTCGTCGGCGGCCTGCTCGATAAACTGAAATTTATCTGCTGACGGCACGTCGAACTCTGCCACCAGACACTCATGAAAGAGCGCCGACAATTGAGCAAACTCCGTGGGACGCCAGGCCGTGCCAAGCGATATGCGGGTCAGGGGCATGGTGTCTCCTGCTCATTCAGACAGGTCAGGGCGCTGGCCGCCGCTGGCCAGCCGGCATAGAACGCCAGGTGGGTGAACAGCTCGACGATTTCGGCCTGGCTCAGGCCATTTTGATAGCCGAGAGCGATATGCCACGGCAGTTGCTGGGTTTTACCCAGCGCCGTCAGGGCAGAAAGGGTGATCAGGCTCCGTTCGCGGGGCGACAGATCGCGGCGAGCCCAGATATCACCAAACAGTACCGTTTCGGTCAGTTCGGCCAGTTTTGGCGCAATGGCGGCCAGGGTGTTGCGATTAACAACGCTATTTTCCACAGTGACTCCCGTTATTGGGTGTTGAGATGGCAATCACTGTCGCATGCCGGGAAAGAGGTTGAATATCGCAATGTTCAGGATGTTTCATCCTGATAAGCAGGACGATTTTTCGCCCTGTTTTCCATACCCATTACCACGCTTACGAGCTCATTCCGGTTAGACGTCGATTTTTCGCGCCACGATAAACAACCTGGGGAATCGCAGGAGCACCTTTCCGTTACACTGTAACGGATAGTGTTCGGCCAGTAGTTCGACATAGCGTGTCAGAAATGCGTTTCTGGACTGCTCGTCCAGGCCGGCCAGATAGGGACGCAATCCGGTCCCCTGCAACCAGTCGCTTATCGCCTGATGGGAAGCGAGGGGATGAAAATAGGTGGTGCGCCAGATATCAACTTCACAACCCTGACGGGTCAGCATGTCATACCAGGCGTCCGGCGGAAGTAAGGGCTGGCGCCCGCGGTCCGGTAATCCCTGCTCGTCGGCGACCTGGCGCATCAGGGTATGCGAAGGTTCCTGCCAGTTATCCGGCATTTGCACGGCCAGCGTTCCGTTGACGGCCAGCTGCGCCACCAGATGTGGAAACAGCGTCTCATGATCCGCCAGCCACTGCAGAGAGGCGTTCGCATAGATCACGTCTACCGGTTGCGCAGGCCGCCAGCGGGCAATATCGGCGTCGATGAACTCACAGTCGGGTAAGGCCTGTGCCGCCTGAGCCAGCATGGCCGGGGAGTTATCGATACCGGTGATTGCCGCCAGCGGCCAGGCGGCGCGCAGCAGGCGGGTGCTGTTTCCCGGCCCGCAGCCAAGGTCGACAACGTGCTCAACCTGCAGATGGGCAATACGCGAGAGCAGGTCGGCCGCGGGGCGGGTACGTTCAGCGTCAAATTGCAAATACAAAGAAGGGTTCCAGTCAGCCATAGCGCGGTCCTGTGTGAGGGAAGACTGGGCAAAGCATAGAACGCTACTGGCAGCCTGTCAGCCGCCGAATGTTACCAGCGGTAACCCACTTCGTGACAGTGTCACAAAAAGAATAAACATCAGTGGGCTTTCGCGTCTGGTCGGTACGCTCAGGGAGGCGGTGGGATGGACAGTCACTGCGCCCGTTGCGGGCGCAGTGACTTATTCGGCGTTCTTGAGCGCTTCAGCGCGGCTGGCGGTGGCGTAAACAAAATCCAGCATCGGTTCGAGATCGGTGTCGTAACCGGCCTGAATGATTTTACCTCGCAGCCATTCAATTTCGCTGGTGATATCGGGCGGGAAGATGTTGTTATCCTGCGCCCGGCGCAGCCATTTCAGCAGAAAGTTATTCTTTCCTCTGATACCGCCCGATTTTTTCGACTTTCCGTGCATCTTCAGCGCGACCAGGACGCAGTAATAGAAATGAACGCGCTGATTAAAACTTTGGTGCATGTCTGTGTTTCCCGCCAGAATCAGGAATTCACCGTGTGGGTCAGTGATTCGGATTGGACTACGGCGCCGGGCTGGATCGTTGTGCGATCTCTGTTGTTCTCCGCTACCGTCCTTGCATCTGTTGTCAGACGCTGAGGAGGATGTTGGCATGGAAGCCGAATCGTCGTCAATTGCCGATTCGTTTTTTGCCCGCGGCGATCCGCGGGCCTGGGCTGACTACGTTCCTGAGACGGCTCGCTGTTGTCGCTGGACGCGTAAAATGAGCAGGAAAGCGAACACCACGACAATCGCCGCCAACAGATATAGCGTGGCGAGGTCGTAGAAGCCGGCGACCCATCCGGCCAGCGGCCCGGTGAGTCCCAGCGCCAGGTCAAGAAACGCCGAGTAGGTGCCGAGGGCGGTCCCCTGGTTTTGCTCTTCCACCTGTTTGACTGCCTCGACCCCTAGCGCCGGGAAGACCAGGGAAAAACCCGAGCCGGTGAGAAAGGCGCCGACGCCGGCCACCCAGGCTGACGGCGCCAGCCAGATCAGCAGCAGGCCGAGACACTCGATCACAAAGCAGACCAGCGAGACCGGGACCCCGCCATAGCGGGTAATGGTATTTCCCAGCACCAGGCGGACGCAGATAAAGCCGACGCTGAACAGGGAGAGGGTAAACGCCGCGCCCTGCCAGCTGTGCGCCGCAAAATAGAGGGTGATGAAGGTGGCGATAACGCCGAAGCCAACGGTACCAAAGGCCAGCCCCAGGCCATAAGGCCAAATTTTTCGTACCACTGCGTGAAAGGGCGCTCTGACACCGGCAGTCACGCTGACATCCTGGCGGGTGCGGGCGAACAGCAGGCCGATGACGGCCACCACTACCACCACCGTGGCAAATCCGCTAATGCCGAAATAGTGGTTAAGGGTGACCCCCAGCGGCGCCCCGATCGCCATGGCGACATAGGTCGCCACGCCATTCCAGGAGATCACCCGCGAGGTATGGATCGCGCCGACGGTTTTGATCCCCCAGAGCGTGGCGCCGGTCGCGGTAAAGCTCTCTCCGACACCAAGAAACACCCGGCCCGCCAGCAGCGCGGCGATGGCCAGCATCGGCGTCGCCTGCAAAAGCACCGCCAGCAGGGTGAATGCTCCGCTCAGCAGACAGCAGATGATCCCGAGACTGACCACTTTTTTCGGGCCCCAGATATCGGTATAGCGCCCGGCGTGCGGTCGACTGATCAGCGTTGAGATGTATTGCAGGCTGATCACAATCCCGGCGACAAAGGTGCTGTAGCCCAGCTGATAGTGAATGTATCCCGGCAGTACGGCCAGCGGCAGGCCGATGGAGAGATAGCAGATACAGGTGAAGACAACGATCGAAATGATGCGCAAATTGAGTTGCGTGGTGCTGACGGAAGTGCTCATAGGGATAAGTGATTAATACAAGGGATGTTTAGCATAGCGCGCCGCGAGGACGCTGGCGAGTCGCGAGGGCGTTTTATCTGTCACCGATGAAGTCGCCGTCTGTCCGAAGGGGCGCAACGGTCTGTACCGTCGATGATGTTGTGCATGCGCCCGCCATTAATCGGGTTTGCCGCTGGCGCCTGCGTACGGGCATGATGGCGTTAGCTTACCACCGCGTTCAGGAGAGAACATGTCCCACGATTTCGCTGATATTGACGTTTTGTTCATTGCGGGCTTCGGTCCCATCACCCGCAGCACGTCGCAAAGCCGTGACTTCTATTGTCAGGCGTTGGGTTTGCCGCTAAAGCCGATGCCGGGTAACGAGGCGTATCTCCTCAGCGAGCAGGATGCCATCGGCGGGGTGAAACATTTCGCGCTGTGGCCGCTGGCGCAGGCGGCGCAGTCCTGTTTTGGTCAGGACCAGTGGCCGGAGACGGAGCCGGTGCCGCAGGCATGGATTGAGTTTGAGGTCCGCGACCTGGCTGCGGCGACGGCGCGGCTGCAGCAGCAAGGATACCGCCTGCTCGTCGCGGCGCGCGACGAACCGTGGGGACAGACGGTCACCCGATTGCTCAGTCCGGAAGGGCTGCTGGCCGGGCTCACGGTGACGCCGTGGCTGCGGGCGGAAGAGCCATAGCGCCCGCGCCGGACGCGGCGCAGGGCATATAGGGGAGGTTATTGATTCTCCTCTTGATGGGAAGCGCTTCGTACTTCTCCCCAGGCGCGGTTTTGCAATACGGTGCGATAGCCGTCGCGGTCGACGAAAGTGACGCCATTGACCTCCCAGTAAGGGTTAAACGCCGTGACCCGCAGAAACCCGGCGGCGTCCATGGCGGCGCACTGTGCTTCCCATACCGCCTGCTGTGGGTAATACAGCACCAGCAAATCTTCATCTCCTGGCGAGGGAGTGACGGGATGGTGGCGACAGTGGGTGAATTCCAGATGCCAGCCCGCGTCGGGCGCGCCGAGCATAATCCCGCTGAATCCTTCATGATCGGTAAAGCTGCCGAGTTGCTGAAGCCCCAGCCCGGCGCAATACATGCTGGCGGTGGCGTCCAGTTCACTGACCGGTCTGGCAATACGCATATGGCTGAACAACATAATGGCTCCCGTAAGCAAAAGCTCAAGTTGATACTGTACCGGTAAATCGGCCCGGCGTGTGTTAAGACGTGCCCGGGCGCCATTTTCTCTCTGTCAATACCATAGCGGATTAACGTCCGCCTTGCGCCGACATTCTCTCTTAATCATAATAAAAAAAGAATTATAAAATACTATTGTTCTTAATATGAGAATCATTGTGAGGTGGTGGATGAATAACAGATCGCGCCAGGCCATATGGCTGGCACTGGCTGGGTCGATAGTACTGATGATCGGCATGGGCTACGGGCGCTTTGCCTTCACCGGCGTGCTGCCGCTGATGCTTAATGAAGGTCTGTTGACCCTGCACCAGGGCAATCTCGCCGCGTCGGCCAATTACGCTGGTTATCTGGTCGGCGCGTTGCTGCTGGCGCGGGTGCAGCCTGGGGCCGCCAGCCGACTGAGCATTATCTCCGCCGGGTTGACCATCGCCAGCCTGGCGCTGCTGGCCTGGGTGAGCTCGCCGTGGACCATTATTGCGCTGCGCGCCGTCGCCGGCGCGCTGAGCGCGA
This sequence comes from Klebsiella sp. HMSC25G12, assembly GCF_001807705.1. Taxonomy (NCBI): domain Bacteria; kingdom Pseudomonadati; phylum Pseudomonadota; class Gammaproteobacteria; order Enterobacterales; family Enterobacteriaceae; genus Klebsiella; species Klebsiella sp. HMSC25G12. The sequence continues at coordinate 62,206 of NZ_KV789893.1, forward strand.
TAACGCTGATTGCCGGTTCGCTGTGGCTGCTGGAACATATGGGCCATCATCACGGGGCGCCGTTGCTGTATGCCGGGGTGGGGCTGGGGATATTTATCTCTGCGGAGGGGATCGCCCTTGGACATGCCCTGAGCCTCACCAGCCAGCAGATCTGGCTGCTCTGCGCATTATGCGCCGGTCTGCTGCTGGCGCTGGCGATCCGTTGGCTGCTGACTCCGCCGGCTGCACTGGTGAGGGTTTCCCATGTTGAGACCTCCTTGCCTGAGGCCGGGAGCGATACGCGTCGCGCGGCGTGGCGACTATTGATGGTTTACGGCCTGGCGGGCTTCGGCTATATCATCACCGCCACTTATCTGCCGTTGTTTCTGTCTGGTTCGCTGCAGAGCGTTGACCCGGTCCATCTGTGGGCGCTGTTTGGTCTGGCGGCCGCGCCGTCCTGCCTTATCTGGCATAAGCTGGTGCTAAAGTGGGGGTACCGGCAGGCGCTGACCCGCAACCTGATCGTCCAGGCGCTTGGCGTGATCCTTCCAGCCTGCAGCGCTTCACTGCTGTTTTGCGTGCTAAGCGCGCTATTGGTGGGCTTTACCTTTATGGGCACCGTCACCATTGCGCTACCGAAGGCGAAAAGTCTCAGCCATCAGGTGAGCTTCAATATGATTGCCGCGATGACTGCACTGTACGGCGTGGGACAGATTGCCGGCCCGCTTATCGCCGGCGCGCTGTATCAGATCGCGGCTTCATTTAACCCGGCGCTCTATGCCGCGGCGCTGGCGCTGCTGATTGCCGCAGGGCTGGTCTTTACCGAACGCCAGGCTTAGCCAATCGCCACGCTTTGCAGCAGCTTGCGCCACTCGCTCAGGGCGGGGGCGTTCAAGCCGCTGCGCCAGATAAGCTGGGTGGTCGCCTCGCACAGCGGTTCGCTAAGGCAGTTTTCGGGAAGCGTCATCTGCGACAGCACGCTCTGCGGCAGCAGGCAGGCGTAGCGTCCGGAAGCCACGCAGGCGAGCATGCTGTGATAGGAGTTGACCTCATGCACCTCGACGGCCGCCTGCTGCTCCGCCAGCCAGCGTTCGCCCAGCGCGCGGTAGCTGCAGCCGCTGGCGAATGCCGCGAACCGCAGCGGGCCCGGGGTCTGCGGACGGACCAGCATCAGCGTTTCATAAAACACCGGGGTGCATGCCAGCTCGGCGGGACAGGCCGGTTGACCATCGGCCCCAGGCGGCAGGCAGACCAGCGCGGCATCGAGGGCGGCGGTTAACACTCCCTCGGTTAACTGGCGGGTCGGTTGGGTGATAAGGGTGATATCCACCTGCGGGCACCGTTGTTGAAAGCGGGTAAGCAGCGGCGGCAGCCGGCTGGCGGCGGTCGCCTCCATCGCGCCCAGACGCAGACTGCCGCCTGGGGTTGTCGGATGCAGAGCCTGCTTTGCCTCTTCCGCCAGGCTCAGGATCCGCCGGGCATAGCTGAGAAACTGCACGCCTGCCGGGGACAACACCATTTTTTTGTTGCCGCGAACGAAGAGCTCAACGGCAAGTTCCTCTTCCAGCTGCTGAATGCGGGTCGTGATATTGGACTGTGCGCGGCCCAGCCGTTTTGCTGCCTGGGTGACGCTCTGCGTTTCTGCCACCTGAATGAAGATCTCTAGTGTGCTGTGGTTCATATTTTTCTTCTCAATACGATAATGATGTTGATCTTACCATCTTTAAAGGAGATGGTAAGCCTCCGGCACCGCTAATGCATGAGGAAACCATGAGCAACCCGCTACTTTCGCTTATTGATATTGATTATCCCCTGATTCAGGCCCCGATGGCGGGCGTCTCCACCCCCGCGCTGGCTGCCGCGGTAAGTCATGCCGGCGCGCTGGGCTCGCTGGGGCTGGGTGCTTCAACCGTTGCCCAGGCGGAAGCGATGATAGTCGCCACCCGCCAGCTGACGGACCGTCCGTTCAATGTCAATCTGTTCTGCCATGCGCCGCCCCGGCGCGACGCCCGGCGGGAAGCCGACTGGGCAACAACTTTACGACCCCATTTTGCCCGCTATGGCAGTACGCCACCGGATTCGTTAAGCGAGATCTACCAGACATTTATCGGTCATGCGCCGATGCTGGAGCTGCTTCTCGACCTGTCGCCGGCGGTGGTGAGTTTTCATTTTGGTCTTCCTGAACGTGAGACGATCCAGCGTCTGCGACAGCAGCGGATTGTCACCCTGGCGACGGCAACCTCGCTCCAGGAGGCGCTGCTGATTGAACAGCAGGGGATCGACGTAGTGGTCGCTCAGGGCTATGAGGCGGGCGGGCACCGGGGGATCTTTGCTCCGCAGGAGCCTGATGCCCAACTGAGCACCTTCACCCTGGTGCAACTTCTGCGGCGTCGGCTAACCATCCCGGTGGTAGCCGCCGGGGGCATCATGGACGGGGCGGGGATCACCAGCGTAATGCAGTTGGGGGCGCAGGGCGTTCAGCTCGGTACGGCGTTTTTACTGTGTCCGGAATCGGCCGCCGACGCCGGTTATCGCGCGGCGATCAACAACAGCATTGACGGACGTACGGTGCTGACCTCCGCGATATCCGGGCGTCCGGCACGCTGTCTGGCGAATGCCTTCTGTGCGCTGGGGGAAGCCTGTCCGGCGAGCGCCGTGCCGGATTATCCGCTGGCGTATGATATCGGCAAAGCGCTGGCCGCCGCCGCGAAAGCCCAGGGCGTTCATGAGTATGGCGCCCACTGGGCCGGGCAGGGTGTGGGGTTGATCCGCGAGTGTGACGCCGCCAGTCTGGTTCGTCAGCTGGCGGCAGAGTGCGGCTGGAACTAGTGTCTGACGGTTAGCGACGGTGGGCCAGGCTGCGCACCAGCCGATCGCCGGCCATTTGCACGCCCTGCACCATCGCCACCAGGATCAGCACCGTGCCAAACATGACTTCATTATTAAACCGCTGATAGCCGTAGCGGATGGCGAGGTCGCCGAGTCCACCGCCGCCGATCACACCGGCCATGGAGGAGAAACCAATCAGCATCACGATGGTCAGCGTGATCCCGGCCAGCAGCGTTGGCAGGGCTTCCGGCAGCAGGGATTTAAAAATCACGTGCCAGACGTTACCGCCCATCGACAGAATGGCTTCGATTCTCCCGTAGTCCACCTCGTCGAGCGCGTTTTCCGTCAGACGGGCAAAGAACGGAAAGGCGCCGATGGTCACCGGCACGATGGCGGCGGTGCTGCCCAGCGTGGTGCCGACGATCAGGCGGGTAAAGGGGATCAGGGCGATCAGCAGCACGATAAACGGCAGCGACCTGCCGATGTTGATCACCGCGCCTAACAGCGCGTTCAGTTTCGGCATCGGCGCCAGCCCGTTGGCGCGGGAAATAAATAACAGCACGCCGGTGGGCAGCCCGATCAGCACGGTAAACAGGGCCGCCAGGCCCACCATATAAAGCGTATCCAGCGTGCCGTCGAGTAATAACGGCCACAAATCTTCCCAGCTCATGCTACTCCGCATAATGGCCTCCCCTGAACGCCGTGACGGGTAAGAAAATCTTGTTCAGCCTGCGGGTCGTGCAGCAACGACTGGCGCAGCCGCGACCATGGGGTCACCAGCAGGTCGGCGAGTTTACCGCTCTCGACAATCTCGCCCTGTTCCAGCAGCGCCGCGTGGTCACAAATGGTTTTCACCACCTCCAGCTGGTGCGTAATCAACACGATGGTCAGATTGAGGCGCTGGTTAATATCCGCCAGCAGGGCCAGCACCGAGGCGGTGGTCTCGGGATCCAGCGCACTGGTCGCCTCATCGCACAGCAACACTTCCGGCCGGGCGGCCAGCGCCCGGGCGATGCCGACGCGCTGTTTTTGCCCACCGGAAAGCTGCGACGGGAAGGCGGCGGCCTTTTCGCTGAGATCCACCAGCTCCAGCAGTTCGCGCACCCTGGCCTCGCGAGCGGCCCTCGGCACTCCGGCAATCTCCAGCGGCACCGCGATGTTGTCAGCGACGGTGCGGGCATGCAGCAGATTGAAGTGCTGGAAAATCATCCCGGTGCGCAGGCGATAATCCCGCAGCGCCGCCTTGTTCAACTGGGTAATATCCTGTCCGTTCACCAGAATGCGGCCCGAGGTGGGCCGCTCCAGTAAATTGAGACAGCGGATGAGCGTACTTTTGCCGGCGCCACTGCGCCCGAGAATGCCGTATATTGCCCCTTTCGGTATCTGCAACGCGATATCGTTCAGCGCCGGTCGGCCGGTTCCGGCGTAGGTTTTGCTCAGCCCTTCGATGGTTATCATGACTGAGGGGCCACCGGGATCACCGAGCCGTTGTAGGTTTTACGGATAAACTCCGCCACCTGCGGTGACGTCAGATCTTTCGCCAGCGCCTTAATGCGCGGGTCATTCGCCAGGGCTGGGGTGGTCACCAGAATATTGGCGTACGGATTATGCTCGGCGCTTTCCAGCCCCAGGGCATCTTTCGCTGGCACCAGGCCGGCTTCCAGCGCGTAGTTACCGTTAATCACCGCCAGGTCGACATCGTCGAGGGAACGCGGGATCTGCGGTGATTCAATCTCCAGAATCTTCAGGTGTTTCGGGTTCTCGACAATATCCTTCGGCGTCGCCAGGGTGGTGGCCGGGTCGGTAAATTTGGGATCCAGCTTAATAAGCTTCTGCGCCTGCAGCAGGAACAGCGCCCGGCTCAGGTTGGTGGTGTTATTCGGCACCGCCACGGTGGCGTTTTCCGGCAGTGATGAGAAATCTTTATGCTTATGCGAGTAAATTCCCAGCGGCTCAATATGCACGGTGGCCGCGACGGCAAAGGTTTTACCCAGCGCTTTTTCCTGATCCTTCAGATAGGGAACATGCTGGAAGTAGTTGGCATCCACATCGCCACTGGCCAGCAGTTCATTGGCGTTGACCCCGCTGGTCAGCTCCACCACCTTCAGATCGAGGCTGGGATCGATTTTTTTGATGTAGTTGAGGATCTCCGCGTGGGGAACCGGGTCCGCGGCGACGCGCAGCGCGGCAGCCTGGGCAGACGTCCATGCCAGAGAAAGAGACAGTGCGACCCCTGCCAGTTTAAAAGCGGCATATTTCATGGTGTGTTCCTTTTTAGTTATGGTTAAACGATCAATTGCTCGGCGCGTTCGCGAAACACGTCCTGATAGTAGCGTTCCGCCACGTCCGGATGGGAACGCAGACGGCCCTTGAGATAATTCCAGCCGACATCGCGTAGCAGCGGATTGTGCGGGTCGCTGTCCGGACCTCGCGCTTCACGCGCCAGTTCGGGCGGCAGGGTGTAAACCGGCACCACCGCGTCAAGCTGGGCGCCGAGGAAGAAAGCGATGGAGAGGCGCTGCTGCTGCGCCGGCGGCGACACCACGCGATGGACGGTGGCGCGCAAATACCCGTTGGTCGCCAGCTCCAGCAGTTCGCCAATATTGACCACAAAGCTGCCGGCCAGCGGCACGGCGTCGATCCATTGTCCAGGCGCGACCTCTACCTGCAGTCCTTTCTGTTCGTCCTGCAGCAGGAAGCTGAGGAAACCGGAATCTTTATGGGCGCCGACGCCCTGGCTGCTTTGGGTCTCCTGCTGGCCGGGATAGCGGATCAGTTTGATATGCTCGTTGGGTTTCTCGCCGTAGAGCCGGTCAAAGGCATTCTCCGGGAGCTGCAGGGCTTCGGCAAAAGCGCGCAGCAGGCGGATGCCCACCTGGGTCATCTGCTGTTGCCAGTGAAGTAACACCGGTTTAAGCGACGGCAGGGCGGCAGGCCACAGATTCGGACCCTGCAGGCGCTGCCAGCGCGGGGCATCGTCGCTGAGGGTCAGCGCCGGGCGTTCGGCGCCGATATCAAACTGCTCTCGCCAGTCAGGCTGGCCGCGCGTCAGCTCTGAGGCCGCGCGGTTATAGCCGCGAAAATGGGGGGAGTGGATCATCGCTACCTGCTGTTTTTGCGCTTCATCGAGGGCAAAAAAGCGTTGGGACTGGCGCTGAACTTCATACTGAAGCGCGTCGTCCACACCGTGGTTGATCAAATAGAAGAAGCCGATGTCGCGGGCGGCGTGACGCAGGTCGGCCAGGAAGGCCGCTTTATCCGCGGGGTCCGCGTAGCGGGCCAGGTCGAGAATCGGCAGGGTGGTCGCGTTCATTGTGTTCTCCGAAAACGGGGTAATAAGTTATGGGTTGATTCAGGTTCAGGGTTCGGGCACAACAGCAGCGCATGGTGATTTCCTCTGTCCGGGGCTGAACACAGCTTGCCTCAAGGCCAAATAAGCAACCAATAACGTTATTTTCTAATTTATGACCGCGCGGGGTTCAGTGCTTTTGCGTTAAATAGATATAGGCGCAAAGCGCGTAATGAAGCCGGTTGCGCCCGTCGGTCAGAGCCAGTAAGGTAGGCGCACTTTTTTAATGCGGAACGGACGTATCGTAATGCACAGCTCGAAAGATCCCCTGCACGGCGTGACGCTGGAAGCGCTGCTCAATGCCCTGGTGGCGCGCTATGGCTGGGCGGAAATGGCCCGCCAGGTCAACATTAACTGCTTTAAAAGCGATCCCAGCATTAAGTCCAGCCTCAAATTTCTCCGCCGGACGCCGTGGGCGCGCAAAGAGGTAGAGGCCATGTATCTCGCCTCCCTTGATGATGACGCGCCGGTGGAGAAAGCGGATCCCTGGGCAAACTGGCAGAAAAAATAACCCTTACCACAGGACACCATCATGCAGAGCTGGAGCAGTAAAGATTTCACCGCCGACCGCCCGTGGGGCGCGCTGGATATCGCCAATTTTTCCGGCACCACCGTGCGTCTGCACTGGACAGACCAACCCTATATCTGGCACATCAACGATGGTCAGGAGGTGTTTGCCGTGATGGATGGTCAGGTGGCGATGCATGTGAAAGTCGACGGCGAGGAGCAGGTCATCATGCTGAACGCCGGCGATATCTTCTACGCCGAAGTGGGATGCGAGCATGTCGCCCATCCGCAGGGGGCGGCGCGTATTCTGGTGATCGAGAAAGAAGGGTCGGTCTGATCCCTCCGGCGGGCGGTTCTTAGCCCGCCGTTTCATCACCGGTCAGACTCAACATACCGCGTTGATATAAATCACTTATCCAGCTTTCGATATATTTAATTCTTGTTTGCCATTCCCTTCACCCCAGCACTATCTTTTGCCGCAGGCGCCTGAACAGGCACAATCGCGGGAGAGATCATGGCAACCTTGCAGTGGGACCACGCAGTACAGTTTGTGAATCAGCCGGAAGCGGCCATTCAGACCTTTGCCGACCAGCAGCTGCGGGCGGTGGCCGGAGGGCGACATCCGGGGTGGGGAACCCGCAATGCGCTGAGCTATTTTGGCCTGACCTATATCGAATTCCTCGCCATTTCCGACCCGGACGAACTGCGCGCCGCGACGGACAGGTTCCTGCTTTCGCGGGATGCCGAGCGGTTGCTGCCGGAGAACGAAGCGCTGTTTCGGGTGGCGCTGCGCAGCGACGACATCGAGGCCACTCATGACCAGTTGCGTCGCAAGGGGTTGGCGGTATCACCGATTGTCGATGGTCAGCGCAACGATCCGCAGGGCAATATCATCCGCTGGCGGATCTTCACCATCGATGGCGACACTGACGGGCTGGTCTATCCATTTGTGCTGCAGTGGGGAGAAGACGATACCACCCGGCTGGCGCGGCTGCGCGCTCAGGAACTGGACGTGCCGCACCCGCTGGGCGACATTGCGCTTGAGCAGGCGGTGTTCGAGGTGGTCAATCCGCAGGCGGTACGCGATCGCTGGCAGGCGCTGCTGGGCTTCCCGCCACAGGGGGAGCAGGGACTGGACGTGGGCGGCCAGTGGTTTACTTTCCGCGAAGGACCCGCCAACCAGCTGACCGAACTGGTGTTTCGCGTCGCCAACCCGGCGCTTAAGGGGCAGCGCTTTCGCGTCGGCAACGGCGTGTATCGCTTTACATAAAAGCTGAATCTAGCGTGCTGTGGCGCGCAGGGCCCCCGGCGGCTGGCCGGTGATGCGTTTGAAGGCCCGGCTGAAGGCCGCCAGCGATTGATACCCGAGGCTGAAGGCGACCGTTTCCAGCGACTGGCCTTCGTGGGTGATGTACTGCACCGCCAGCCGCATACGCAGCTCGGTCAGATAGCGGGCGGGGGTGGTGTCTGTCGCGGCGAGAAAACGTTCCGCGAACAGCGAGCGTGAAAGCCCCGCCTCCCGCGCCAGATCTTCCACTTTCCAGTTGACCCCCGGGCGCTGATGCATGGCATAGATCGCTTTTGCCAGCCGGGGATCGCGCAGGACCTGTACCCAACCGGTGGCGTTGCCACATCCGCACTCGACCCAGCCACGGACAATCAGCGCGGCCACCACGTCCGCCAGCCGGGCGAGGATCCCGGCATAGCCTACCTGGCGGGTGAGGGATTCCCGCTCCATCGCTACCAACAGCGGCTGGATCTCCGGCCAGATGTTTAGCAGGCTGCTGACCCGCATCACCTCGGGCATGGCCTTCACCAGCGGCTGCATGCCGCCGAGCTCAAAATCCATACAACCGCTGAAAATGACGGCGCGCTCCGGGCAGTCCGGGCGGCCGCCGGCGTTGATACAGCTTACCGTGCTGCACACCGTTTCGCTGGGCAGCTGGGCCACATTGACCACCGTGGCCTGCGGATCAGAAAGCAGGGCGTGCCCGTCGCCGTTGGGAATAAACAGCGCATCGCCGCTCTCGAGGGTGAACTGTTCTCCGCTGGCCATGCGCAGCAGCACCGGCCCGCGGCTGATGAAATGGAACTGGGCTTTACCCGCCACGGCGCTAAAGCCGACGCCGAACGGGCGTGCGGTTTCGATGCGCCGGTAGTTAACGCCGGAGAGGCGCATCCCGCGCAACAGTTCGCTGGTCAGGTCGATGCCAGGCTGGCTCATGGTAATTCCGGACGAATAATCAATAACTGAAGAGTATGCATCATATATCGTCCAAAGGTAAGTCCCTAAGATGACCAGGATGTTAATAAAACTGGAGAGATGTATATGAGTTCCTGCATAGCTGCTGACGCGAGCCTGTCACCCGCCAAACCTGCCTGGCGCGCCGTCTATGCCCTGGCCCTCGGGGTGTTCGGCCTGATCGTGGCCGAGTTTCTGCCCGCCAGCCTGTTAACGCCGATGGCCAGCAGCCTCGGGGTCAGTGAAGGGATGGCCGGACAGGCGGTCACCGCGACGGCGCTGGTGGCGTTAGTCACCGGCCTGCTGATCGCCACCGCCACCCGCAATATCGATCGCCGCTGGGTGCTGATGTTCTTTTCCGTGCTGCAGATAGTCTCCAGCCTGATGGTCGCTTTTGCCGATTCGCTGGCGTTTCTCCTGCTGGGTCGTCTGCTGCTGGGGGTCGCCATCGGCGGCTTCTGGGCGATGTCCACTGCCACGGCGATGCGTCTGGTGCCGGCGGCCCATGTGCCGAAGGCGCTGGCGATCATCTTTTCCGCGGTGTCTGTCGCTACGGTGGTAGCCGCGCCGCTCGGCAGCTATCTTGGCGAGCTGATCGGCTGGCGCAACGTATTTATTCTCTGTGCGATACCCAGCCTGCTGGCGCTGCTCTGGCAACTGTGGGTGCTGCCCTCCATGCGTCCGGAGAGCGTCGGGACCTTCTCCACGCTGTTCAGGGTGCTGCGCCGTCCCGGTATGCTGGGCGGCATGCTGGCGACAATCCTGATTTTTAGCGGCCATTTCGCCTTCTTTACCTACCTGCGGCCGTTCCTTGAGACCGTTGCGCAGGCCAGTGTCGAAGGGGTCTCGCTGATATTGCTCGGCTTCGGTATCGCTAACTTTATCGGCACCTCGGTGGCGAGCTATCTGCTGAGCCGTAGCCTGCGCCTGACCCTGGCGCTGGTGCCGTTGATGATGAGCGTTCTGGCGCTGCTGATGGTGACGTTTGGCCATCTGACCATGCTGGACGGGCTGCTGGTCGCCCTGTGGGGATTTGCCTTCGGTCTGGTGCCGGTGGCCTGGTCCACCTGGCTTGCCACCACCGTGCCGGATGAAGCAGAAAGCGCGGGCGGTCTGCTGGTCGCCTCTATTCAGCTGGCCATCAGCGCCGGGGCCGCCGGCGGCGGGGCGGTGTTTGATTTGCACGGCGCCAGCGGCGTCTTCACCGGCAGCGGTCTGCTGCTGTTGAGCGCGATGGTGATTGTTTTCGCCGCCGTGCGGGTGAAACCGGTCGCCAGCGCTGACCAGCCGGAGACGGGCCGCTTATCCCGCGAGATCGATAACTAAATTGGCCGACAGGCTGCGGGAGCAGCACAGCGCAATATGCTGCTCTGCGGCCTGTTTTTCCGCCTCCGACTGCACGGTATCCCGGTGGTCGACGGTTCCCTCCCGCACCGGCGTCAGGCAGGCGCCGCAGATCCCCATCTCGCAGGAGAGCGGCACCGCGACGCCATGCTCCTGTAGCACCTGGGCGATGGTTTTGTTCCCCGGGACCGGCCAGCGTTCCCCGGTGGAGGCGAGGGTGATGGTGAAGGTTCCGTCCGCCGCCGACGCTGCCGTCGGGGCGGGCGGCTGGAACGCTTCGCTGTGCAATTGCGCCTCCTCCCATCCGGCCGCCCGCGCGGTATCGCGAACCCGGGCCATAAATCCGGGCGGACCGCAGAAGTAGACCCGGGTGTCGGCGTCCGGAGCCCCCAGATCCTGCGCCAGCCGCTGGCGCGGACTCTGCCCCTCGTCTGAGCAGTGGATCTGGCAGATTCCACCGGTTAGCTGGCGGGCGATCTCGGTGGCGAAGGCGGCCTCCTGCGCACGGCTAACGTAATAGTGCAGCGTAAAGTTGGCGCCGGACGCCGCCCGGGCGTGGGCCATCGCCAGCAGTGGCGTAATGCCGATCCCGGCGGCGAGAAGCACCACATGGCCGCCCTCGTGCAGCGGAAAGTGGTTGCGCGGGGCAGAGATCATCAGCGGTTGTCCCGGGCGCAGGGTGTCGTGGACATAGCCTGAGCCACCGCGGGACTGCGCCTCGCGGGCGATGCAGAGCAGATAGTGATCCCGTTCGGCCGGGCTGCCGGTCAGGGAGTACTGGCGGATCAGCCCGCAGGGAAGATGGAGATCGATATGGGCGCCGGGTGTCCACGCCGGCAGCGGTTGCCCCTCGGCGCTCACCAGACGAACGGCCAGATTTTTCGCGCCCTGACGCCACAGGCCATCGACCACCACGGGGAATATGTCGCGCATATGACCTCCACTCATACCAGAAAGAAATCGCCAAAACCCATCTTCTTCAGCCCGCGCCGGTAGGCGATGGAGCTACGGTCTGCCGGAATATGCGCCTCAAGGGTCAGATCCAGCGGCAGCCGCTCCGGACGCTGGGTTTCTACCATCAGGCGGTCCTCTTCGAACACCCGCAGGTTGAACGCATGTACGTCTTCCACCGGCACGTGCAGGTCGAAATTGCGGGCAATAGGGGCAAACATCCGCGTCACCCGTGACGACACCGGCGAGGCGGCGTTCATGATCACCAGCCTGGCGTCGGCGGGAAAATGGATGGTCAGCGTAGCGGTGAACGGCAGATGCATTTCAAAGTGACGCAGCCACTGGAACCCTTCCGGCGCGCGGAAATCGGAGCTGGCCGGGTAATTGCCCACCGAGCTCCAGTAGTCGGCAACAAAGCCGAACGGCGTCTCCTGCGGGGTGTAGTCCGGCACCTGCTGGTTGTCCGGATCGGCGAAGGTGTCGGTGTGGATCCACGCGAAGTGGGCGACATCGAGAAAGCCTTCGACCTGGCGGCCGGCAAATCCCTTCACCTCGAAGGCCGGGCAGTTGATTTGCTGAAATCCCGCGTCGTCCCAGTGCGGCATGGTCGGTAACGGCGGCGGATTGTCCGGATCGCAGGCCAGGCAGGTCCAGATCAGCCCGTAGCGCTCCTCCACGGCGAAGCTGGTGAGATGCAGTTTGGCCGAAATGGGTTGCCCCGGACTGGAGGGGATACGGTTGCAGCGGCCATCCTCGCCAAAGCGCAGGCCATGATAGGGGCAGACGATACCTTCCTCTTCATGAAACCCCAGGGTCAGCGGCACCCCGCGGTGCGGGCAGACGTCGCGGGCGACCACCACCTGGCCTTTAATACGGTAGATAACCAGCTGTTCGTCCAGCAGGGTGGCTTTCACCGGGGCGCCGGTAATATCGCAGGCGCGGGCCACCGGGTGCCAGCAGCGGGCCAGCCGCAGCCAGTCCTCTGGATCAAAGGTGCAATGGGCGGGGGGCGTGGGGGTGATTGTCTTCATGATTTCTCTTCCTGCTCACATCGGTGATTGTTTTATTGTTGTGAGATTATTGTTGTCATATTAGGGTGTTCACATCCATCACCATTAATTCACTCTGCTGTTGCAAAAAAGAGTACAGGGGTGCCATGAGTCCTTTTTCCCGTTTCGCCCACTATTTTATCGCCGTGGCCCGCTGCGGCAGCTTGCGCCGGGCCGCCGAGCAGCTGCATATCTCCGCCTCGGCAATTAACCGCCAGATCCTGCAGGCCGAGGAGGCCTTCGGTACCCCGCTGTTCGAGCGCCTGCCGGAGGGACTGCGGATGACCACCGCCGGTGAACTGCTGTATGACAATCTGCTGCGCTGGCAAAAGGAGTTTCGCCAGACCCGGCAGAAATTTGATGAGCTGCAGGGGATGAAGCGCGGAAGCGTCAGCGTTGGGATGGTGCAGGCGCTGGCGGAAGGGGGCTTCGCCGCCGCGCTGGCGGAGATCATCGCCAGCTGGCCGTGGCTGGAGCTGGATCTGCAGGTGGCGGACAGCCACACCGTCAGCCAGAAAGTGCGTCAGGCGGACCTGGACGTCGGCCTGATCCTCGATCCGCAGGGGCAGGCCGGACTCAGCGTGCTGGCCTTTGCCGAACTGGAAGTGGGGATTGTGATGCGTCCGGACCATCCCCTGGCGGGGGCGAAAGCGCTGTCTTTGGGCGAGCTCAGCCTGGAGCGGCATATCATGCCCGGCGCGCCGCTGATCGTCCATGAGCGGGTGGCGCTCCTCTATCGCCACCATGACTTTGCGCCGGAGAATACCATCAGCTGCAATGATATCCGGCTCATCAAGTCGTTGGTGCTGCGCGGCAGCGGCGTGACGCTCCTCAGCCTGCTCGACGTGCTGGACGAGGTCCAGCGCGGACAGCTGGCCTTTATCCCGCTGCGCAGTACGCTGCTGCGACCGCTGACCCTGGCGCTGTGTACCGCGCCCTCGCGTCAGCTTTCGCGGCCCGCGCAAATGGCCATTCAGACGCTGAGTGCGGTGATTGAATCCATGGCGACGGTCAGCCCAGCGGCCCGCTGAGGATGGTGTCGCACATGCCGTTGATAATGCGCTCCCCGGTCTCCTCGCGCAGCTCCTGGTACCAGGCTTCGGTGAGCTGCATATCCTTCCCGTGGGTAATATCGCAGCGCTTGCGCGCCTTCAGCACCAGGTCACGAACCCGGTCGCAGCGCTGGGCCTCGTACTCGCGCAGGGCGGCCGCAATATCGTGGGTCTGGCGGAAAACGGCGCCCAGCACCACCGCATCTTCCATCGCCGCGCAGCCTCCCTGGCCAATATCCGGGGTGGTGCTGTGTCCGGCGTCGCCGAGCAGCGCGACGCGGCCGCGCACCAGGCGGCTGAACGGCTCGATATCATGGATTTCAATACGGTTGGTGGTCTGCGGGTCGAGGGTGGCGATAAGCTGCTGCACCGGCGGCGCCCAGCCGGCAAAATAGCGGCTGAGGTCGGCGCGCAGAGTGTCGCGATCCTCCGCCAGACCCGCCGGCAGCGGCACATCAAAGAAAAAATAGAACCGGCCGGCGGAGACCGGCATCAGCGAGACGCGCTTGCCTTCGCCGACAAAGGTGGTCCACTGGTCGCCGGGCGCCAGCGCTTCATCTATTTCCACCAGACCGTTCCAGTTGACGTACCCGGCGTAGCGTCGCTGCGGGGTAAAGCCCAGCACCCACGGACGCAGTGCGGAATGGCTGCCGTCGGCGGCAATCAGCAGATCGCCGCTGGCGCTGCTGCCATCGGTAAACCACACCGTCACGCCGTCGGCATCTTCCTCACAGCGGGTGACGCGTTTGCCGAACTGCACGCTTTCCCGTCCCCAGAAATCCAGCATTTCCCGCTGCAGCTCTGCCCGGGAGACCGGGCAGGGGCGGCTGCCGGTGCGTTCGATCAGCGGGGCGAGACTGAACTGGGTCATGTTCTCGCCGCTGCGGAAATCACGATACGCCATCCGGCGCAGCGGCCCGCCGAAGGTCTCCATGATGTCGCCCATGCCGAGGTGGGCCATGCACTTCACGCCGTTGGGCCACACGGAAATCGCCGCGCCGACCGGTTTGATCTCCTTCACCGCTTCATAGACGTCGCAGTCGATCCCCGACTGTTTGAGCGCCACTGCCGCACTTAAGCCGCCGATGCCGGCCCCAATCACGATTGCTTTCATTTTTTTCTCCTTCTCCCGATGTTGTGACTGACTACAGCAATTTGCGTACCAGTTCACCGGAGGGAGGAAAACCGCCTGCCAGAGGCACAGAGACAGGTCATGACGCACCGCATCGGTGCAATGTGAGGTATTGGTTGCCTTTTTATGAATCAAAAGTTTCTCAATGTCGCATTGAGAATCTATCGTTTCATCACTCTGGTTCAGCATCGGTGGGGAGGTATAGGTAAATAGAGTAATTTAAGTTAATGATTTTGCAGCATTAATGAAATTTTCTGGTCGCTTTTGTCGTCTCTGGCCTGCTTTGTGCACTAGCCCATGCACTTCTCTTTGCTATGGGATTACACCATGTCTGACGAACATTACAGTGGCTTGCTTTACGGCCTTGAACAGCGGATCCCACCGCTTCCGGCCTTTTTCAGCGCTCTCCAGCATGTGCTGGCGGGCCTGGTGGGGATCATTACGCCGCCGCTGATTATCGGCGCTACCCTCGGACTTGGCGACTGGCTGCCGTATCTCATCAGTATGTCGCTGCTGGCCTCGGGCATTGGCACCTTTCTGCAGTCCAATCGGGTAGGGGGCGTTGGCGCCGGGATGATCTGCATGCAGGGCACCAGCTTCGCCTTCCTCGGCGTGACGGTGGCCGGAGGGATGTGGGTAAAAGCGCAGGGCGGCGGGCCGCAGGATATGATGGCGATGCTGTTTGGCGTTAACTTTGTCGCCGCTCTGGTGCCGGTGATTGTCAGCCGTTTTATTGAGCCGCTGAAAAAAATCTTTACCCCCATTATCACCGGCAGCGTGATTGCGCTGATCGGCATCAGTCTGATCAAAGTCAGCGTCATCAACTGGTGCGGTGGGGAAAAGGCCGAGGATTTCGCCAGCATGAGCAATATCGCGCTCGGGGCGGGCACCCTCGGGGTTATCGTCCTGCTGAGTTGCGCCAAAAACCGCTGGCTGCGTCTCTCCTCGGTGGTGGTGGGTATTGCCGTGGGCTGCGTCGCGGCAGGGCTGAGCGGTCAGTTCCATCTTCACAGCCTGGGCGACACTCTGTTTCGCCTGCCGACGCTGTTTCCGTTCGGCTTTCAGTTTAACAGCGCGATATTTCTGCCGGTCGCCCTGGTGTCGCTGGTTTGTATTCTGGAGGCGGTGGGCGATCTGACGGCCAACTCGCTGATTTCGCAACAGTCTATTGATGATCACGCTTTTCGTAACCGGCTGAAGGGCGGTATCCTGGCGGACGGCGTCAGCTGTATGGTGGCCGCCATGCTCTGTGCTTTTCCGAACACCACCTTCGCGCAGAACAACGGCGTGATCCAGATGACCGGGGTGGCCAGCCGCTATGTCGGACGCTACATTGGCGTGATTCTGATCCTGCTTGGACTGTTTCCCCCGGTGGGCGAACTGCTGCGGCAGATCCCGGCGCCGGTGCTGGGGGGCGCCACGATGGTGATGTTTGGCTGTGTAGTGGCGGCCGGGATCCGGATTATTACCCAGACCCCGCTGAGCCGTCGCGATGTGCTGATTGTGGGGCTGGCGTTTGGTGCTGGCCTTGGCGTGGAGTCAGTGCCGGCGTTTCTCAGCCATTTTCCGCCGATGGTCGGCGATCTGTTCGGTTCGGCGGCCACCAGCGGTGGGCTGGTAGCGATAGCGCTGAACCTTATTCTGCCGCAGGAGCAGGCGGCGACGAAAACGATAAGGAGTCAGGATGATCGCGCTGAGTCAGTTTAACGGCCTGAGTAAAGATGAGGCAGTGGGGCTGCTGGCCCCCTGCGTGGCGATCCCGGCCTGGGGCGAGACGCTGGTGAACTTGCGACCTTTCGCCAGCCGTCATGCGCTACTGCAGACCGCCCGTGAGGCGATGGATTACTGGGGAGAGGACGAGCTGAACGCGGCGCTCAGCGCCCATCCGCGGATCGGTGAAAAGCCGACCGGCGGCCAGGCGCACGCGGCGCTGTCGCGCCAGGAGCAGTCGGCGGTGGACAGCGAGAATGAGCGGCTCGCGCAGGCCCTGCAGGAGGGCAATGCCCGCTACGAGGCCCGTTTTGGCCGGGTGTTTTTAATCCGCGCCAAAGGGCGCAGCGGCGAAGCGATTTTACAGGCGCTGACGCGCCGACTGCAGCATACCGCCGACGAAGAAGTGACTGAGGCGCTTGCCCAGCTGCGAGAGATTACGATGTTAAGACTGGAAGGAGTGATTGGCGAATGAGTACCCTGAGCACCCATATTCTGGATATTTCCACCGGCAGGCCGGCGGAAGGCGTGACGGTCAGCCTGAGTCGGGAGAGCGAGACGCTGGTGACCCTGGTGACCAACGCCCAGGGGCGTATCGCCACCTTTAGCGCCGCACCGCTGCCGGCGGGGAGCTATTGCTTAACGGCGGAAACCGGGGCGTGGTTTGCCCGCGCCGGGCGGGAGAGCGTCTTTACCCGGGCGCAGATTGATTTTGTTATCGGCGAGGCGGCAGATGACCATTTCCATCTGCCATTTCTCATCGCCCCGGGCGGGTGGTCGACCTACCGCGGCAGCTAAACCCGGCAGCCCATTGCCGGGCGGCGCTGCGCTTGCCCGGCCTGGATCGTTACGGAGCGGACAGAGACAGCTCGTAGGCCCGGTAAGGCGCAGCCGCCACCGGGCATGTAAAGGTGTCTCCGGCCACCATCCTTCCTGTTTTATCCCCACTCAAGGATAATCACCCACCTATCCCCACCAGGGGATAATCTTGACATTATCCCCTGCGGGGTATAAAACCAAATTTATCCCGATAGGGGGATAAATGATGGTGAGGAACAAGGCGATGAATTCCCCGCAGATATACAGTCCCGTGCAGCTGGCCAATTATCTGAAGCTGCTGCGCCAGCAGAACCACTGGACCCAGGATGCGCTGGCCAGGCGGATCGGCATTAAGCAGGCCACACTGTCCAATTTTGAAAATCACCCCGACAAAACCACCTTAACCACGCTGTTTAAGATCCTCCAGTCGCTAGGGGTGGTGATGACGCTGAACGCCAAAGCCACAGAGACGGCGCCGGCTCCCGATAACAACACGGACCTTGACTGGTAATGGCGACGCTTACCACCTGGATGAACAATGTGCGCGTGGGCACCTTAACCCGCCAGGCTAACGGGGCGCACAGTTTTCGCTATGACGAAGAGTGGCTGCGCAGCCCGCGCGCCAGACCGCTCTCCCTCTCGCTGCCGCTGCAGTATGGCAATATCACCGCCGACGCGGTGTATCACTATTTTGATAATCTGCTGCCCGACAGCCCGCAGGTCCGCGATCGGATCGTCAGGCGCTATCAGGCGCGCTCGAAGCAGCCGTTCGATCTGCTGGCCGAAGTGGGACGGGATAGCGTAGGGGCGGTGACTCTGCTACCGCCGGGGGAAGAGGCGCACCTTGAGGGGTTGCGCTGGCAGACGCTGGACGAGGCGCAGCTCACCGCTTTGCTGACCGCCTACCAGTCGGATATCCCTCTCGGGATGATTACCGGCCAGGATGATTTCCGTATCTCGGTGGCCGGCGCCCAGGAGAAAACGGCGCTGCTGCGGATGGGCGGGCACTGGTGTATTCCGCAGGGCACCACGCCGACCACGCATATCATTAAACTGCCCATCGGCGAGATAAAGCAGCCTAATGCGACGCTGGATCTGCGTGAAAGCGTGGATAACGAGTTTCTGTGCCTGGCGCTGGCCAGGGAACTGGGCCTGGCGGTGCCGGAGGCAGAGATTATCACCACGCCGCGGATCCGCGCGCTGGCGGTGACCCGCTTTGACCGGCGCTGGGCGCAGGAGGGACGGGTGCTGCTGCGTCTGCCGCAGGAGGATCTGTGTCAGGCCTTTGGCATCCCGTCGTCGATGAAATATGAATCTGACGGCGGGCCGGGTATTGCGGCAATCATGGCCTTTCTGCTGGGCTCCAGTGAAGCCCTGAAAGATCGCGCAGACTTTATGAAATTCATGGTTTTTCAGTGGCTGGTTGGGGCAACGGACGGGCATGCGAAGAACTTCTCGCTCTTTTTGCTGCCCGGTGGCAGCTACCGTCTAACGCCGTTCTACGACATCATTTCGGCGTTTCCGGTGCTGGGAGGTACGGGACTGCATCTGCGCGACCTGAAGCTGTCGATGGGGCTCAATGCCACAAAAGGGCGGAAAACAGAGATTAACGCCATCTATCCGCGTCATTTTCTGGCAACCGCCAAAGCGGTGAACTTTCCTGGGGAGCTGATGCTGGCGATCCTCCAGGAGTTTGCCGGGCATGTGCCGCAGGCAATCGAAAGCGCTCGCCGGACGCTGCCGGCGGACTTTTCCACCCACGTCTGGCGGGCCATTACGGAATCTATGGTCACTCCCGTTTTTGCAAC
>NZ_KV789894.1:0-1848 GCF_001807705.1 Klebsiella sp. HMSC25G12
CAGAAACGTCCTGAGGCCGTTTTAGCGGTGCGTACAATTAAGGGATTATGGTAAATGGTGACTTGGTTAATCATAAACATCCTGGGGGATGGCATACACCAGTTGGATATCCGGTGCATCGTTGAGCCATCGACCTGATTTTTTCATTAAGTAGCCACCAATTTCTTCGGTAGTCAGCCGGGCATGAAACAATGCTTCATCATTGAACCAGCAGTCAGGGTGATAGATGAGATCCAGTGGGTTTGCCTTGAAATTAATCTCCAGTAACTGGAGTGCATAGCTGTGGTCAGATGCACTACCTTCTGCTTTGCGTATGAAGTTGATAACGTCGTTCAGTTCTTTCCATGTAAAGTCATCGAGGTATTTTTCCTGATTAAGCGCCATCCTGGTGAAATCTAGTGCACTTGACGCACCTGGTGCAAACGGACCACTGACGCTAAGCGGGCCGGTACCACTACCGGAGCGTATTCTGCATACCGGTGATCAGATTTCGGCGCCACAGGCTACAGATAAAACCGTGACGCCGGTAGCGGATGACCTCGATTTTGACGATATTATTCTGGTGTTTCCTCCGGAATCCGGCCTAAAACCGCTGTATGTGATGTACCGTAGCCCTCGTAACATGCCCGGTACAGTGAGCGGCAAAGGGCAGAACGTTGGCAATAACTGGATGGGGGGGGCCAGTACCGGGGATGGTGCTCCTGTTCCTTCCCAGATTGCGGATAAATTACGCGGGAAGACTTTCGGTAGTTTTGATTCTTTCCGTCGGGCGTTCTGGAAAGCGGTTGCTGACGATTCTGCACTGAGCAAGCAATTTAGTGAAGCTGATATTAATCAGATGAAAGCTGGAAGGGCACCTACTGCGGACTTTTTAGAATCAGTAGGGAAACGTGTTAAAATTGAATTACACCACGAAAAAGAAATATCTCAAGGAGGGGCTGTTATGGATGTCGATAACATTAAGGCGCTAACACCTAAAAATCATATTGAGACACATAAAGGAAAATAAAATGGCTGGTAATAAAATTTCAGATTTTACGGAAGAAGAATTTACTGCTTTTGTTAGTAAAATAATCGCTGCTGATTTTCCAACTGACAAAGAGAACGATGATGCTATTTATTCGTTCGCCCAACTAACAGAGCATCCTGCTGGTTGGAACCTCATCTTCAAGCCTAAGGTAGGCGAAGATTCTTCGGCGAAAGGAATTGTTAAAACCGTAAAGGAATGGCGAGCTGCTAACGGTAAGCCAGGTTTTAAAAAAGCGTGATTGAATTTGCGGGTTCAAGTTATGAGCCCGCTCATTTGTAACTCTGGATTTGAAGAATAATTACTAGATATCCATTTGCCTAGAATAATAAAAATAAAAGGTGATATATGAAAAAATTACTTTTCCTAGGGGTTGTTACCGTTTCTGTGGTTCTGGCAGCATGTCAGGTCAATAATGTTCGAGACACCGGAGGTGGGGCTGTTTCACCTTCATCGACGGTGACCGGAGTCACGCTTGATAGCGGTACGAACGGCAATCCGTAAAGGATCTTCTTGAGATCCCATTTGGATCGTCGTAATCTCTTGCTCTGTAAACGAAAAAACCGCCTTGCAGGGCGGTTTTTCCGAAGGTTCAAACACTTGCAGGTGATTGAACCAAGGTAACTGGCTTAGAGGAGCGCAGTCACCAAAACTTGTTCTTTCAGTTTAGCCTTAACAGGCGCATGACTTCAAGACCAACTCCTCTAAATCCGTTACCAGTGGCTGCTGCCAGTGGCGCTTTGTCGTGTCTTTCCGGGTTGGACTCAAGATGATAGTTACCGGATAAGACGCAGCAGTCGGACTGAACGGGGGGTTCGTGC
>NZ_KV789895.1:0-10658 GCF_001807705.1 Klebsiella sp. HMSC25G12
GGAAGCCGCTGTTTCCCCGGCTTGCGCGACGCCATCCGGGAATTTCCCTGCTCGCGCTGTACTTAGCAGGGCTACGGTTTCTGGGCCAGGAAGCCGCTATTTCCCCGGCTTGCGCTGCGCTTGGCCGGGCTACGGATCTGTAGGTCGGGTAAGGCGTTAGCCGCCACCCGACAAACAAACGGCACCGTTCACGGTAATCCTTTCATTCATTTTCCTGCCTTAAGTGATCTCGCTAGCAATGTGAGACAAATCTCTGTGGGTGTACGGCATCTGCGCTGTTTCGATGTTGTTAAATTCTGCGTTGTGATCTAGAAACAAAATGTAACATCCTGATTACCCTACCGGTGGACCACAACAATGAATAATTCAGGGAAATACCTTATCTGGACACTGCTCTCCGTGATCGGAGCCTTTGCCCTCGGCTATATCGCCTTAAACCGGGGTGAGCAGATAAATGCGCTGTGGATTGTCGTCGCGGCGGTCTGCGTTTATCTGATCGCATATCGTTTCTACGGTCTGTATATCGCCAAAACCGTTCTCGGCGTTGACCCGACGCGGATGACGCCGGCGGTACGACATAATGACGGCCTCGATTATGTTCCGACCGACAAAAAAGTGCTGTTCGGTCACCATTTTGCCGCCATTGCCGGCGCGGGGCCGCTGGTGGGCCCGGTGCTTGCCGCGCAGATGGGCTACCTGCCGGGGATGATCTGGATCCTCGCCGGCGTGGTGCTGGCCGGCGCCGTACAGGACTTTATGGTGCTGTTTGTTTCGACCCGTCGCGATGGCCGCTCGCTTGGCGAACTGGTTAAAGAGGAGATGGGGCCAACCGCTGGCGTCCTGGCGCTGGTGGCCTGCTTTATGATCATGGTCATCATCCTCGCGGTCCTGGCGATGATCGTGGTGAAAGCGTTGACCCACAGTCCGTGGGGGACATACACCGTCGCCTTTACCATCCCGCTGGCGATCTTTATGGGTATCTATATTCGCTACCTGCGCCCGGGGCGCATCGGCGAGGTGTCGGTGATCGGCCTGGTGATGCTGGTGTTCGCCATCATCTCCGGCGGTTGGGTGGCGGAAAGCCCGACCTGGGCGCCGTGGTTTGATTACACCGGCGTACAGCTGACCTGGATCCTGGTGGGCTACGGCTTTGTCGCCGCGGTACTGCCGGTCTGGCTGCTGCTGGCCCCGCGCGACTACCTCTCCACCTTCCTGAAAATCGGCACCATCGTGGGGCTGGCGATTGGCATTCTGATTATGCGCCCGACCCTGACCATGCCGGCGCTGACCAAATTCGTCGACGGTACCGGCCCGGTGTGGAGCGGCAACCTGTTCCCGTTCCTGTTTATCACCATCGCCTGCGGCGCGGTCTCCGGCTTCCACGCGCTGATCTCCTCCGGCACCACGCCGAAAATGTTGGCCAACGAAGGCCAGGCCTGCTTTATCGGCTACGGTGGTATGTTGATGGAATCCTTCGTCGCCATTATGGCGCTGGTGGCGGCCTGTATTATCGACCCGGGCGTCTACTTCGCGATGAACAGCCCGATGGCGGTGCTGGCGCCGGCGGGAACCACCGATGTGGTCGCCTCGGCGGCGCAGGTGGTGAGCGGCTGGGGCTTTAGCATTACCCCGGATACGCTGCATCAAATCGCCAGCGAGGTGGGTGAACAGTCGATTATCTCCCGCGCCGGCGGCGCGCCAACCCTGGCGGTGGGGATGGCCTACATCCTGCACGGCTCGCTGGGCGGGCTGATGGATGTCTCGTTCTGGTACCACTTCGCCATTCTGTTTGAGGCGCTGTTTATCCTGACGGCGGTTGATGCCGGCACCCGTGCGGCGCGCTTTATGCTGCAGGATCTGCTGGGCGTGATTAGCCCGGGGCTGAAAAAAACCAGTTCGCTGCCGGCCAACCTGCTGGCGACCGCGCTGTGCGTCCTGGCGTGGGGCTACTTCCTGCATCAGGGGGTAGTGGATCCGCTGGGCGGGATTAACACCCTGTGGCCGCTGTTCGGTATCGCCAACCAGATGCTGGCGGGGATGGCGCTGATGCTCTGCGCGGTGGTCCTGTTCAAGATGAAACGCCAGCGCTACGCGTGGGTGGCGCTGCTGCCGACAAGCTGGCTGCTGATTTGTACCCTGACCGCCGGCTGGCAGAAGTCGTTTAGCCCGGATACCAAAGTCGGTTTCCTGGCCATCGCCAATAAATTCCAGGGGATGATCGACAGCGGCAACATTCCGCCGCAATATACCGAATCACAGCTGGCGCAGCTGGTGTTTAACAACCGTCTCGATGCCGGGCTGACCATCTTCTTTATGATTGTGGTGGTGGTGCTGGCGCTGTTCTCGATTAAAACCGCGCTGGCGGCGCTGAAAGAGGATAAACCGACGGCGAAAGAGACGCCGTACCAGGCGATGCCCGCCGATGCGCAAACTATAACCGCGCAGGCGAAGCGCGCGCATTAACCGGTGTGCCGGGTGGCGGCTTCGCCTTACCCGGCCTACATTTCTGATCCTCCTTCTCCCTTTGGGAGAGGGAAACAAAAGAGAAATGACTTATGTTCGACACCCTCTCCAAAGCGGGAAAATATTTAGGCCAGGCGGCGAAGATGATGATCGGCGTGCCGGATTACGATAACTACGTCGAGCACATGCGAATAACCCACCCGGATCAGACGCCGATGACCTATGAAGAATTCTTTCGCGAGCGCCAGGACGCGCGCTACGGCGGCAAGGGCGGGGCGAAGTGCTGTTAACCCTCTTTCGGCAGATAGAGGCTGATCTGCTCCTGGGTACAGCCGTAAATCGCCGCCAGCTTCTCGCGGGTGCGCTTCTGCGGACGGGAGTCCAGCGCTTCCAGCTGCGACACGGCGGACTGGCTGATGCCGAGTTTAGCCGCGACCTCCTGCTGGGATAGCCCGCGCAGGATGCGCCACGCGGCCTGCAGACTGACGTTTTCTTTATGCATCACGTCGCATACTTCGCCTGGTAGCATGACATTATCATAGATGTCTGATTCATAAGGAATATCTTCCCAGTCGCTTTCATCCTCGTCGTCGTACTCCAGCAGAGCCAGGCGCATACGAAAGTAATCGCTGTAAGGAATGACGACATACTGGTCTTTTCCTTCTTCATCCTTGATGTACTGAATAGTCATATTCGGTATCTTCCTCATGAAGGTAGGTGGTGGTGGTTCGGCGTTTAACCGCCACGACGTAGCAGGTATCGCCCGGCGGATCCCCAAAGGTGTAGATGACTCTGTAATCACCTAATCGCAGCCGGTAGTGGTTTTCGGGAGAGGACAATTTTTTGATATCCGAGATAGATGAAGCTTTATCATCCATCTTTTCCAGCCTGGATTTAATGCGGCTCTTATACCGATTATCGATTTTAGAAAATGGCTTATCTGCCGTTTTTGACCAGACAATCTTCATCCGTACCTCCACTGTACGCCCACACAAAACATAAGGAAATAATAAGACTATTAGATAAATTCCGAATTTCTTATGGGGTACTGTAGAGCGGAGAAAAAACGCAGGTAAGAGGCAAAACGCAACCCGTCGAGGCGGCGCGGGAAGGCCTCTGTCGGGCGACAGAGGCTTGCAGAAAATGTGCGATCAGGCGTTCAATCCGCCATCCACGTCCAGCCCCGTACCGGAGATCTGCCCGGCGGCCGGGCTGGCGAGGAAGGTGACCGCCGCGGCGATGTCTTCCGGCTGGCCGTAGTGACCGACCGCAATCATCTGGCGCTGGGCTTCCGCCTGTTCTCCGTCTTCCGGGTTCATATCGCTGTTGGTCGGCCCTGGATGGACAAGGTTAACGGTGATCCCGCGAGGGCCTAAATCACGCGCCAGGCCACGGGTCAGGGCGTTGAGGGCGGACTTGGTCATGGCGTAAACCGCGATGCCCGGCATGGCCACGCGATTAGCCAGACAGCTGCCGATGTTGATGATCCGTCCGCCATCGGCCATATGCACCAGCGCTTCCTGGGTGGCGATGACCACCCCACGAATATTGACGTTGATAAGCGCGTCAATGTCCGCCAGCGTCATGGATTCCAGTGGACCGCCGCGGGCGATCCCTGCGTTGTTGACCAAAATATCCAGCCCGCCGAGGGACCGGGCCGCATGGGTGACGGCATCCTGAATAGCCTGCGCGCTGGCGCTGTCGGCCTGCACCGCCTCGCCGTGCCGACCCAGGGCCTTTATTTCATCGGCGACTGCCTGGGCTTTATCGGCCGATTTTTCATACGTAATAACCACATCGGCACCGGCGCGTGCCAGCGACAGCGCGATTGCGCGACCCAACCCACGGCTGGCGCCGGTAACCAGCGCCTTTTTACCTGTTAAATCGATCTGCATGATGACCTCGTTGCGAGAGTGGTGAGCATCATCATTAGGTATAGACGGTCGGGGCGATTAACGGCTGAAGTATTCCACCTTCTCAAACGCCGCGCGCAGAACCTCAGGGGTTAACGTCACTGGTAAATAGTGAATCGACTCGCCCGGGCGCAGGGTATGGGCAATGACCCGGTCCAGTTCTGTGCGGTTATTGATATCGACCTCCAGTGCCGCCAGGGTGGTCGGCAGGTTAAAGCGCTGATACGCCTGCACTAACTGCGCCAGCACATCGTCCTGAGCAAGCAGGGCGCTCTGTACCAGAATGCCGTAGGCGACTTTGGTACCGTGGAGGAATTTATCCGTCTGCGGCAGCACCGTCAGTCCGTTGTGCACCGCATGGGCGGCGGCGACCCGGGTGTAACGTTCCCCCAGCCCGCCAACCATCCCGCCGCCGGCGATAATCGCCTCTACCACATCGCGAAACGCCTGGGTCAGATCGCCGCGGCGCTGGTCCGCCAGCGCCGTTTCGCTGCTGGCCAGCAGCACGTCGCGGATCGCCAGCGCGCCGTTAATCCCCAGCCGCACGGTGAGCGGCAGCGCCTCCGGTTGCGGCGCCAGCACCACTGCCTCATACCATTTGGCTAAGGTGTCGCCAATGCCCGCCAGCAGGTACTCCGCCGGGGCGTTGAGAATGATGCGCGGCTCGACCAGCACCAGGAAGTTGGCGTCATCGAAGATCTCAAAATTCAGGGCCTGTCCGGCGTCGCTGTACCACACCGACAGCGGCGTCCACGCCGCGCAGGTGGCGGCGATGGTCGGGATGGCCACCAGCGGTACCCCCAGGCGACGGGCCAGCACTTTCGCGCTGTCGAGCAGCGCGCCGCCGCCGACGCCAATCACTACCGCCCGATCGTCACCGGAGGCCTGCACCAGCGCCGCCACGTCGCGTTCGCTGCAGTGGCCGGTAAAGCGGATCTTTTTTGCCTCCGGCAGGTGGAAGGCCGCCGGCAGAAAAGGTTCGGCGCCGGCCAGGGCGCGCTCGCCATAGACCCACACCGCCCGCGAGAGCTGGTCGGCGCTGAAAAAATCGCTCAGCCGCTCAAGGCTGCCAGGGTGGGAGAAATAGTTGGCCGGGCCGGGTACGACGCGGATATCGCTGTTGCTCATGGAAGCTGTCCTTATAGGTGTTGGGCTAAACTGATGTTATGTCTGGACATCCAGATGGCTAATATTATTTCGTTGTATCTTATGCTTTTTACGCAGTTGTCAGCCAGCGGCGGCTATGAAAAATTCGTTAAATCAGAAGATTAATTACCGCACGGGAACAGTGATGAGCGCGAACCGCCTTGAGATGCATAACATTAGCCTGGCCTTCTCCGGCTTTCAGGCACTGAACAAGGTGGACTTTACCCTTCATGGCGGGTCGGTGCATGCCCTGACCGGGGCCAACGGCGCGGGTAAGTCGACGCTGATGGCCGTGCTGTGCGGGACGCATGCTCACTATCAGGGCGAGGTGACGATCAACGATCAGCCGGTCACCATTCGTTCGCCGCGGGATGCTAAACAGTTGGGGATCCACCTGGTGCAGCAGGAGGTGGATGTGGCGCTGGTACCTGGCCTGAGCATTGCGGAAAACATCATGCTGGACAGGCTGGCAGAGCCGGGCATGGCGTTTCGCTGGTCGCGGGTTCGGCAGCTGGCGCGCGAGGCGCTGGCGCAGCTGGACGTGGCGCTGGACGTCAGGCGCTCCATTGACAGCTGCACGCTCGCCGAAAAACAGCAAATCCTGCTGGCTCGCGCTCTGTCGCACCATTGCCGCTTTTTGATCCTCGATGAGCCCACCGCGCCGCTGGATCAGCATGAAAGTGAGCGCCTGTTTGCGGTAGTACGCCGTCTGCAGCAGCAGGGGATCGGGGTGGTGTTTATTTCGCATCGTATCCATGAACTGAAGGCGATCTGCGACACCCTGACGGTGCTGCGCGACGGGCGGCTAATTGAGAGCGGCCCGATGGCGCCGCTGAGCGGCGAACAGATCGTCGAAAAGATGCTGGGCCACGAGCTGAGCGATATCTTCCCACCGCCGCGCCCGCCGCACGGCGAAGAGGTGCTGTTGCAGGTTGACGGTCTGCATGATGAGGCGTTGCTGCAGGATATTTCGCTGCGCCTGCGGAAGGGGGAAATTCTGGGTATCGCCGGGCTGGCCGGCGCGGGCAAAACCGAGCTGTGCAAAGCGCTGTTCGGCGCCAGCAAAAGCCGGGTGCAGCGTGGCGAGCTGAACGGCCAGCCGTGGCGACCGCGCGATCCAGCCGACTCGGTGGGGCGCGGCCTGGCGCTGGTCCCGGAGGAGCGGCGCAAAGAGGGCATTTTCATCGAAGAGCCGATCGCGATGAACCTGGCGGTCAGCGCCGATAACAGCTTTTCGCGCTGGAGCCTGTTTGGCCATCGGCAGGCCTGGCGCTGGGCGGAGGAGGTGATTGCCCGCCTCGGCGTGCGCGCCACTGGCCCGGGGCAGATGCTGCGCCGTCTTTCCGGCGGCAACCAGCAGAAGGTGGCCATTGGCAAATGGCTGCGCAGTCATGCCAATGTTTTGATTTTTGACGAACCGACCAAAGGGGTCGATGTGAAAGCGAAAACCGATCTGTTCATGCTGATCGATGGTCTGGCGCGGGAAGGCAAAGGGGTGATTTATGCCTCGGGTGAATTCGCCGAGCTGGTCGGTTTATGCGACCGCATCTGCGTGCTATGGGACGGACGGATTGTGGCGGAGATCCCCGGCGCGGAAGCCCGGGAAGAGACGTTGCTTTATTATTCAACCGGAGGAGCGGCAGCGTGAGCAAGGCCCTGGCAGTAAACGCGACGGTATCGGGCCGTCAGCGATTTTTTGATTTTCTCTATAAGTGGGGCATGTTGCTGACCGTGGTGCTGCTGGTGGCGGTCTTTGGCCTCGCCTCGGACAACTTCCTTGATCCGTTCAACATCATCAACATTCTGCGCTCGATCGCGATTGTCACGGTGATTGCCATCGGGGTGTCGATTTCTCTCACCATTGGCGGCTTTGATCTGTCAGTGGGATCGACGGCATCGCTGGCTAACGCGCTGGTGATTTCCCTGTTTGTCTGGCATGGCCTGGGGACCACCGAAGCGATTCTGATCACCCTCGCGCTCTGCACCCTGGTGGGGCTGTTTAACGCCTTTCTGATCGTGGTGCTGCGCATTCCTGACATGCTCGCCACCCTGGCCAGCCTGTTTGTGATTCAGGGCGTGGCGATGACCTACAGCTACGGCGGTTCGATTACTGAAAACATGGTGCTGCCGAGCGGCGAGATGGCGGAAGGCACTATCCCGGCGGGCTTTGGCGCGCTGGGGCAGGTGCCGACCATCGTCATCATCATGCTGGTGGTGACGCTGGTCGCCCAGCTGGCGCTGTCGTTCACCACCCACGGACGGCGGATGTACGCCATCGGCGGCAACCCGGAGGCCGCGCGGCTCTCCGGCCTGCGGATCACGCGTTACAAAGTCGCAGCATACGTGATTGCCTCGCTGCTGGCCGGGCTGGGCGGCATTCTGCTGGCCTCGCGTATCGGATCCTCGCAGGTCAACGCCGGCGGCGGCTATCTGATGGACGCGGTGGCGGCGGCCTGGATCGGCTTTTCGCTGGCGGGCTCCGGTAAACCGAACGCCCTGGGGACGCTGGTGGGGGCGGTGATCCTCGGCGTGCTCTCCAACGGGCTGGTGATGCTCTCGGTGCCGTATTACGCGATGGACATTATTAAAGGGTTGGTCCTGGCTGGCGCGCTGGCACTGACCTATTTTCAGCGCCGTACTTAACATTTTACAGGGTAAACAGCATGAAAAAGATCGCACTCTCTCTGATGACGCTGGGTCTGCTGCAGTCGACGGCGGCGCTGGCCACTGCCCCGACGCCGGTGCCGGCGGCGATTGCCGAGCACAGCGGCCCTATCCGTATTGCGGTGATCCGCAACCTGGGGTCTGACGATAACACCACCCAGTTTGTCTCCGGGGCGCTGCAGGAAGGTAAAAAGCTCGGTTTCAAAATCAGCACCTTCCTGAGCAACGGCGATGACGCCAAATTCCAGGACTTCGTCAACCAGGCCATCAGCCAGAAATACGATGGCATTATTCTCTCCCAGGGGCGTGACCCGTATTCCACCGCCCTGGTGAAGAAGGCGGTGGATGCCGGGATCAAAGTGGCGGTGTTCGATACCGCGGTGAGCGGTGAGATCCCCGGGGTGACGGTCAGTCAGCAGGATGACGCGTCGCTGACCGAGCTCTCTTTTGGCCAGCTGGTGAAAGACTTCAACGGCAAGGCCAACATCGTCAAGTTGTGGGTGGCGGGCTTCCCGCCGATGGAGCGCCGTCAGGCGGCTTACCAGACGCTGCTGAAGCAAAATCCGGGGATTAAAGAGCTGGAGTCGATCGGCGCCGTGTCATCCGATGTGCAGGGCGACACTGCCAACAAGGTGGGGGCGATCCTCGCCAAGTATCCGAAAGGGAAAATCGACGCGATCTGGGGCACCTGGGATGCCTTTAGCCAGGGGGCCTATAAAGCGCTGAAAGAGAATGGCCGCACCGAGATCAAACTCTACAGCATTGATATTTCCAACCAGGATCTGCAGCTGATGCGCGAAGCCGGCAGCCCATGGAAGGTGAGCGTGGCGGTGGATCCGAAGCTTATCGGCGCGACCAACGTGCGGCTGATCGCCAATAAGATCGCCGGCGAGCCGACGCCAGCCACCTACGACTTCAAGGCGGCGGCGATCCCGCAGGCGCTGCTGGCGGCCCAGCCGGGGGCGGTGAACGTGGCGTCGCTGGGGAAAATTATCCCTGGCTGGGGCCAGACCGAAGACTTTATCGCGCCGTGGTTCGCGACGCTGGAAGCGAAAAACAAATAAAATCAAGCCGGGTGGCGGTGGGCGGCGGCCTGGTGCCCTCACCCCGGCCCTCTTCCGCAGGGAGAGGGGGAAAACCATGCCACCGGGCGAGAGGGATCCCCTATGTCAGCATTACCTTCCCCCGAATACAGCCGCAATATGCGGCTGATTGGCCATAGCGATCAGGGCGGTCGTCCGGACGGCGTGCAGCTGATGGTGCACCGCGGATTCGCCTATATCGGCCATATGGTGTCGCAGGGCTTTTCCGTGGTCGATGTTCGCGATCCGACCCGGCCTACCACCGTCAACTATATTGCCGCGCCGCCGGGCACCTGGAACGTGCATCTGCAGGCGCATGACGATCTGCTGCTGGTGATCAACGCCCGGGATCTGTTTGCCGACGCCCGTTTTGCTGATGAGAAGGTCTACTACACCCGCTCGGTGGGCGACACGGTCAGCGATGTGCAGGACAAGGGCTGGAGCGCCGGGCTGCGCATCTTTGATATTTCCACTCCCGCGCAGCCGCGGGAAATCAGTTTCCTGTCGCTTAACGGCATCGGTATTCACCGCATCTGGTACGTCGGCGGCCGCTGGGCGTATGTGTCCGCGTTGATCGACGGTTTTACTGACTACATCTTCCTGACCATCGATCTGGCCGATCCGCGTAAGCCCGAAGTGGCCGGGCGCTGGTGGCTGCCGGGGATGCACCAGGCGGGCGGTGAAACACCGGACTGGCCGCAGGGCAAACGCTATGCGCTGCATCACGCCATTATTGCCGGGGATACCGCCTACGGCAGCTGGCGCGACGGCGGCCTGACGCTGCTGGATGTCAAAGACCGTACCCAGCCGACGCTGATTAGCCATCGCAACTGGAGCCCGCCGTTCGGCGGCGGGACGCATACCGCGCTGCCGCTACCGGATCGTGACCTGCTGGTGGTGCTGGATGAAGCGGTGCTCGACAATCAGGAGGACGGTGAGAAGCTGATCTGGCTGTTTGATATCCGCGAGCCGTCAAACCCGGTGAGCATCGCCACGTTCCCGCCGCCGGATGAAATCGACTATGTGGCGAAAGGGGCGCATTTCGGTCCGCACAACCTGCATGAGAATCGTCCCGGCAGCTTTGTCAGCTCAACGCTGATTTTTGCCACTTATCAGAATGCCGGCGTGCGGGCTTACGATTTATCTAACCCGTATCGTCCGCTGGAGACCGGGGCGCTGGTGCCGGCGGCGCCGAAGACGATGATGGATACCCGTCCCGGCCGCCCGCAGGTGATCCAGTCCTGCGATGTGTTTGTCGATGCGCAGGGCATTATCTACAGCACCGATTACAACGGCGGGCTGTCGGTGATTGAGTATCTGGGATGAGGACAAGGTAAACGCAAAATTGTGCTCGCATGTCTGCCGGGTGGCGGCTTTCGCCTTACCCGGC
>NZ_KV789895.1:10678-80721 GCF_001807705.1 Klebsiella sp. HMSC25G12
GTGGCGGCTTTCGCCTTACCCGGCCTACAAAAGACTGCAAGATCAAACCGTCATGCGGTTATCTGTAGGCCCGCGCAAGCGCAGCGCCGCCGGGCAATCCCTGATGATTGCACTTTTTTAGGGTTTGCTCCCTCTCCCTGTGGGAGAGGGTTGGGGTGAGGGCAAGGTAAACGCAAAAAGGCAATGACAATGGCCTTTTTTAGGGTGTGCTCCCTCTCCCTATGGGAGAGGGCCGGGGTGAGGGAAAACAGGCGCACTCAGCTGTACTGGCGTACCCGCGCCAGCAGCTCGTCGACGCTGTCGATACGCTCGGCCAGCACAATCAGCGCTTTGCCGAGGGTAATGGCGTGGCGCAGGCATTCATGGCGCATGGCGTCGTCCCGGATAGTGTCGATATCCGCGACGTGCGACAGCCCGACGCTGCGGCGGATCAGTTCGCTGCCGCAGAAGCCAACCGCGTCGGCCCAGACTTTCTTCAGAAAGGCGGAAGCGTAGCCGGGGTAAGCCAGGGCCGCGTCGCGGGTTTTCTCCGCCGCCAGCGCCTGGAAGCGTTCGGCGAAGGTGGTCCACAGCTGGTGGATATCGTTCAGTCGCTGCTCGCGTGCGGCGGCGGCGTCGCGAATGCCGAGCTGGCCCGGCAGGCCGCAGTAGTTAAGCAGCAAGTTGCCGATGGCGGTGCCGATATCGAAGCCAATGGGGCCGAAATAGCCGAACTCGGCGTCGATGGCCTTCAGGCTGCCTTCGGCAACGAAGATCGACCCGCTGTGGATATCGCCGTGCAGCAGCGCTTCCGCATGGGCAAAGAAACGATGCTTCAGCGCCGCCACCGCCAGCTTTAGCTGGGCGTCGTCGCGCAGGACGGCAACATCGGCCTCCAGCTCCGCCGGGTAGTTATTACGCTCGTGGATCTGATACGGGTCGTTAAAGAACAGATCCTCGGTGATCTCGCACATCGCCGGGTTACTAAACTGCGCCACCTGCGCTTTTTTCTCGTGGGGATGGAGATAGAAATCGCTGGTGTGGAACAGCACCTGCGCCAGATAGTCGCCAAGCTGGCGGGCCGCCTGCGGGTAGTAGACGTTAGCGATAAGCTCCCCGCGCCAGATGCGGTGGTCGGAAAGATCTTCCATCACCATCACCGCCAGCTCGGGATCAAAGTGATGGATTTTTACCGTGTGCTGCGGACTGTGCTGATAGTGGGCGACCAGGGTCTGCGCTTCCAGACGGGCGCGGTCGAGGGTCAGGGGCCAGGATTCGCCGACACAGCGCACGTAGGGCAGGGCCTGTTTGACGATCGCCCGGCTGACGCCCTGGCGATCGAACACTTTAAACACCAGATTGAGGTTGCCATCGCCCACTTCCTGCGCGCTGACCAGCTCAGATGGGTTGTCGATGCCGGCGAACTGCTGCGCGTAAGCCACGGCATCGTGGGCGGTGAAGGTATGGTATTGCGACATTGCCTCGATCCTCGAATTCTGATTAAGCCGTTCAGACGTCTATACTTCTGGATTCCATCCTGACACAATGTGATACAACAACGCAACAGGGATTTAACGACATGCAGACATTACAGACCACCAGCCTGCGGGTGAGTGAAAATCAGCTTTTTATTCTCGACCAGCAGGCCTTGCCGCAGGAGAAACGCTGGCTGGCGGCGGATAACGTTGCGCTGCTGGTGGACCATATTCATGCCCTGCGGGTGCGCGGCGCGCCGCTGATTGGCCTGTCCGCCAGCCTGCTGCTGGCTCTGCTGGCCCAGCGCGGCCTGAACCGGGATGCACTCCAGCAGGCGCTGGAGACGCTGCGCGCGGCGCGGCCGACGGCGGTCAACCTGATGAATAATCTGGATCGCATGAAGCAGGCGCTGGCCCGGGAAGATTACCCGCAGGCGCTGGAAGCGGAAGCTTTGCGTCTGGTCGAAGAAGATAAACAGCTGTGCGACCGCATCGCTGAGGCGGGCAGTGCGCTGGTGAAGCCCGGCAGTCGACTGCTGACCCACTGCAACACCGGTGGCCTGGCGACCGCCGGGGTAGGGACCGCCCTGGGGGTTATCGCGCTGGCGCACCGGCAGGGAAAGGTGGCCAGCGTGTGGGTCGATGAAACCCGGCCACTGCTGCAGGGCGGACGTTTAACCGCCTGGGAGCTGGGCGAACTGGGCGTGCCGTATCAGTTGATCACCGATTCAATGGCCGCCAGCCTGATGGCGCAGGGGCAGGTGGATGCGGTGTGGGTCGGCGCCGACCGTATCGCTGCCAACGGCGACGTGGCGAATAAAATCGGCACCTATTCCCTGGCGGTTTTGGCCCATTATCACCAGATCCCGTTTTACGTCGCTGCCCCGCAGACCACCCTCGACCGCCATTGCCCGAACGGCGCGGCGATCCCCATTGAGCAGCGCGCGGCGGCGGAAGTGACCGGGGTGGCGGGCAGCTTCGGCGCGGTACAGTGGGCGCCGACGGGGGCTGCCGTTTACAATCCGGCGTTCGACGTCACGCCTGCTGGGCTGGTGAGCGGCTGGGTGCTGGACAGCGGGGTGGTCACCCCGGCGCAGGTCGCCGCCGGGGCGTTTGCGCCGGACAATGGATAGCCGACACCGTGCCGGGCCTGGAAAAAATGGCTTTCCCGGGCCCGGGCAAGCGCTGCATTGCTACGGCAGGACCATGGCTACCGCCGGGGCGGACGGCCGGTCGATACGCTGACCGAGGGCGGTAATAGCCGCCTGGAAGGGACACAGCGTACCGACGTCGGTCTGACGGCAGCCCGGCTGACGCCACTCCTGACGCAGCATCGGGTGCTGCGCGTCCGGCGTCTGCAGACGACGCAGGTCGTCGAGGCCTTGCGCCTGGAAATAGACCCGCAGATAGCGTTCCCCGCTCTTCGCGTTGCGCCAGCGCTCCAGCACCAGGCTACTGCCCGGCGGGATATTTCCCCGGCTGTAGCCCGGCAGCTGCCAGCTAAAGTTCATCAGCGTGCGCACCATGGCGATATTGGTGTCATGCGCCACCAGCAGCAGCCAGCGTACGTTCGGATTCGCCTCCGGTTTGACGCCGTCGAGCATGGCGTTGAGCAGCACCGACCCGCGTTTTTGCGCGGTATACAGCACGTCGTTACTCAGATCGTAGTTTTCCGTTAACAGCGGCAGCAGGGCGGTGATCTGCCTGGCCTGGGTGATCTTGCCCCACGCCAGCTGGCTGAGAGGCAGGTTTTCACTCCAGCCGAGACGCAGCGTCTCCACCATATTGGCCATCACGCTCAGTCCGCTAATAGTGGTTTTCCCGCTTTTGCTCTGCTCCACCTGCCAGGGGGTGTCGAAGATCGGGCAGGGTTTATCGGCCTGACAAACCGCCTGTTGCAATAGCTGGATGGCCGGCGCCAGCGCCTGCCGACGCTGCGCCAGATCCCCGGCCTTCTCTTTCACCGCCGCCAGCTGGCGGGCGGGGTCGGTTTGCGTGGCGGCGAACTTGTCGGTCTGAAACAGGGGATCGGCATCCCCGCTGACATAATGGATAGCGACGCCGCAGCCGGGGAAGGCGCCATCCACCAGCGCCTGGGCGGTCGCCCGCGTCCGCTGCAGCGGGCTGGCGCGCACGTAAATCGACTCCGCCGTCGGGCATCCCGCCTGCAGCAGGCCGAGCTGGCGATAGTGCTGGCCTTCCTCACGTCCTTTGTTAACCACGGCGGCATAGCCATGGCCGGTGAGCTCGCCGTCATGGGTGGTCCACTCGGTCCACGGTCGGCCGGTGGCGGCCTCGATGGCTTCCCGGTTGCCGGCCGTCGGCGGGCGGATACCGTGGCGGCTGAGCTCGACCACTTTCTCCAGCTGCCAGTCCGCGGCGGCAGCAGATTGCAGCGCCAGCAGCGGCAGCGCGCAGGCGATAAACAGGCGTAACAGCCCCTGATGTCTTGCAGGCATCATATCTTCTTCCTTAATTCGTTAATCGGTTATGAGGAGAACGAGGTCTGCCGTTCGACGGCATGGCGCCGGGCGACGATGGCGGCAGTGGTAAAACAGAGTAGCGCGGAACCCAGACCGGTACCCACCCAGAACAGCGCCAACGTGCTGAAATCATACAGCGTTTTGCCGTTCTCAAGGATAGCCGTTTTATCAATAATGATCCCGGTGAGAAACTCGCCCAGGCCGGCGCCGGCGTAGCTGGCGATGCCGATGGTGCCGAGCGCGGCCCCGGCGGCTTTGCGCGAGGAGATATCGACGGCGATCAGCCCGCCAAGGAAGCAGGTCAGGGCGCCAATGGTGGCCCCGAAGATAACCATCGCCAGAATGTCAGTGTAATAATTGTGCGGCGACCAGAGCATCAGGGCGAAGCCGGCGGTGTTCAGCAGGCTGATAAACCCGGCCATCACGCTGCGGTTGCGTGGGAAAAAGCGGTCGGAGAGCATGCCGGCGATGATGGTCCCGGCGATCCCGGCGATGGCGTTGACGCCGATAATCCCGGACGCCTCCAGCGTGGAATAAGCTTTATCCTGCTCGAGAAAGAAGATCCCCCACGAGTTGACGGCGTAGCGGTCGATGTACATAAAGGCGGAGGCGAGGGCGAGGGTCCACAGCGCCGGGTTGCGCAGCGCCAGCAGCTGGTTTTTAAACACTGAGCCGCGGGCTTCGGCCTCCTCCTGCGGTTCATCGCGGATGACGTTGATGGACGGGAAGCCACTGCTCTGCGGCGAATCGTGCATGAACAGCACCAGCAGCACCACCCCGGCGGCGCCGAGCGCGGCGGTGGACAGGTAGCCCATCTGCCAGCCAAATCCGGCGATCACTGCGGCGATCACCATATAGGTCACCGCCTCGCCGATATTATGCGCCGTCGACCAGATGCCATAGAAGGTGCCGCGCTCCTTAACGCCGTACCAGCGCGCCAGCGAGACCGCGCAGGGGCCGACGCCCATCGACTGGGCCCAGCCGTTGATCCCCCAGAAGATGGCCAGCAGCAGGGCGTTGGTGGTCATCCCCATCATCAGGTTCATCCCGGCGCTGAGCAATAAACCGAGGCTCATATAGCGCACCACGTTGGCGTGATCGGCGATAAAGCCGTTGACCAGCTTGCCGATGGCGTAGCTGAAGAACAGGGTTGAGCCGATCATGCCCAGCTCCGTCGGGGTGATCCCCAGATCCACCAGCGCGCTTTTGGCGACGGTGAAGGATAACCGGCAGACGTAAAAGGTGACGTAGGCCAGGGTCATGGCGATAAAGGTTTGCCAGCGCACCCGGCGAAAACGCTGTTCATCAAACGCGGCGCCCGCTTTCGGCGGCGACGCCCGGAAAAAAGCGATAATTCCAGACATAGGTGGTTCTCCGCAGGTCGGAGGCCTGACTGATTGATGTGGTTCGTCCGTGAATGAAGTTATCGTTACTGTGTAGAGTACATAATCAGAAATAGCCTGACCCGTAAGGGTTAATGTAAGGGTTGTGGGATCATCTTTTTCAGCTGCGGGTAGAGCGTCTGGCTGGCCAGCAGTAGCGGGTTGCCGCGCTGGATCCCCTCCTGCGCCAGAAAATCGTTGCTGGCGCCGCCCGCTTCGCGCATCAGCACCAGCCCCGGCAGAGCGTCCCACGGGTTCATGTGCGGCTCGTAGTAGCCAATCAACCGGCCCGCCGCCGCCCAGGCGCTCATCAACGCCCCGGAACCGTTGCGGATAAACATGCCGCCGTCGCTGAGCAGCGCCTGCAGAAACGGCAGAAAGTCCGCCGGGGTGACGCGATGCGAGGTGCCGACGCCCATCACGCCCTCTTTGACCGTCGTCGCGGGGTGTGGACGGATCGGGGCGTCGTTGAGCCAGGCGCCATGGCCCCGCAGGGCGTGAAACAGCTCGCGATGGTTGGGGTCGTAGACCACGCCGATGACCGGTTCGCCGTCGGCGACGATCGCCAGCGACAGGCACCAGGTGTGCAGGCCGTTGAGGAAACAGCTGGTGCCATCGATGGGGTCGACCACCCACAGCACTCGCGCGTCGGGCAGGCGAGCGCCGCTCTCTTCGCCGAGAAAGCCATCTTGCGGAAACGCGCTCTGAATGCGCTGTTTGACAAAGGCCTCCACCCGTTTGTCGGCCACGCTGACCACATCCTGCAGGTCATCGCCTTTATAGTCGACGGTCAGCGCCTCGCGCTGTTGATAGTATTCAAACGCCAGCTCAGCCCCCGCTTTCGCCAGCTCGCAGGCCAGACGGTAGCGGGCCTGTAGCGCTTCTGATTCCTGAGATTGCATAGTGACTCCCTATTTTGCACACGTGTGCATTTTGCGTGAAAAAAACAGCCCCGAAGGGCCGAATGAGTGTGGCCGGGTTTCGCAGAAGATTCTGTGATCGCTCCAGCATAAAATGATTTTTTCATTTCGCACTATGACGAATAATTAGTTTCACCGGCACTTCGCGATGGCGTGAGGGCAGGCTGAAGCGGGCGATCCGCGTCATCAACAGCTCCACCGCGTGGTGCGCCAGCAGGGCGGTATTCTGCTGGACGGTGGTGAGCTGATAGGGCTGCCAGTCCGCCTGCGGGATATCGTCAAAGCCGACGATGGCCGGCAGCGGGGCGGGGGCGTCCCGCAGGCCATCCAGGGCGCCCAGCGCGAGCATATCGGTGGCGCAGAACAGCGCCTGCACTCCGGGGTTTTCAGCAACCAATTCTCTGGCGGCCTGGTAGCCGGCCTGATAGCCGCCGCCGTCGCAGAAGCGGCTGCTCACCGCCATACCCGACGTCCGGGCGATGAAAGCGTCATAGCGCTGGCGGGTGCTGAAGTTCTCGCGATTTTCGCCAATAAAGCCAACCTGCTGCCAGCCTCGACGACTGAATAGATCCGCCACCAGCTTTGCTCCCTGGGCGTTATCGCTGCACACCCGGTCGCAGCCGGCGAGGTCCGCATGGCGGTTGATCAGGGTGACGGGGATCTTGCGCGCCAGATACTCTTCCGCCAGCGACAGCGGCGGCGCGCCGGAGGTGATGATCACCCCGGCGACGTGATAGCTCAGCAGTTGTTTAAGCGAGGGGGCGAGCTGCTGCGGATCGTCAGCGTTCATCAGCAGCGGCATAAAGCCATTGAGCGCCAGCTGATGGACCAGCGGCGCCAGCAGTTTGCTGCGAAACGGGTTGTCGAAACCGGCGGTGACGATGCCGATAAAATTACTGCTGCCAGTGATCATCGTCCGGGCGATGATATTCACCTGATAGCCCAGGGCTTCCGCGGCGCTCAGCACCTTCTGCCGGGTCTTCTCCGACACCGAGGCGCCGGGGGTGAAGGTGCGGGAGACCGCCGAGCGCGAGACGCCGGCCAGTCTGGCCACGTCCTCGGCCTTAATCCATTTTTTATCGCTCATCGTCGTTTCGCGCCGTCTGTTTTCCAGGAAGCCGACGCCCGGGCGGGCGTCGGTCACGCACACTGCCTGAAAAGGTATCACAGAAAGGCGCCGACGCGCAGCGCCTTGCGCCTTATGCCGGGTAGCGGATGTGCTCCACCTCACGCTGCAAAATCACCTTGCCGTGGCGAATGGAGGTCAGCACCCGTGCCTGACGACGGACGGCCTCGTAGTCGTTTTCCGCATCGAGGATCAGCAGGTTCGCCGGGCGGCCTTCGGCGAGGCCGTAGTTATCGCCCAGACACAGCGCCCGGGCGCTGTTGTCGGTGACGAAGTCGAGGCAGCGCTGCAGATCGTCATAGCCGAGCATATGGCAGATGTGCAGCCCGGCATCCAGAATGCGCAGGATATTGCCGTTCCCCAGCGGGTACCACGGATCCTGAATCGAGTCCTGGGCAAAGCAGACGTTGATGCCGGCGCGATCCAGCTCCGCCACCCGGGTGACGCCGCGCCGTTTCGGCCAGCTGTCAAACCGGCCCTGCAGATGAATGCTTTCGGTCGGGCAGGAGATGAAGTTGATGCCCGAGGCTTTCAGCAGGCGAAACAGCTTTGAGCAGTAGGCGTTATCATAAGAGCCCATCGCGCAGGTGTGGCTGGCGGTGACCTGCGCCCCCATGCCGCGCACCCGCGCCTCCTCCGCCAGTACTTCAAGGAAACGCGATTGCGGATCGTCGATTTCATCGCAGTGGACATCCACCAGGCGGCCGTAACGCTGGGCGAGGTCCATCAAAAACATCACCGAGCTGACCCCTTTGTCGCGGGTGTTCTCATAGTGCGGAATGCCGCCCACCACGTCGGCGCCCATCTCGATGGCGCGGGTCATGAGTCCGCGGCCGTCGGGGTACGATTCGATTCCCTCCTGCGGGAAGGCGACAATCTGCAGATCGATAAGATCGGCGGCCTCTTGTTTCACCGCCAGCAGCGCCTTCAGGGCCGCCAGCGACGGATCGGTGACATCCACATGGGTCCGGACGTGCTGGACGCCGAAGTCGCGCAGCATGCCGATGGTTTTCAGCGCCCGCTGGCGGGTGTCCTCCGGGGTAATACTCGCTTTGCGCTGGCTCCAGCGGGTGATGCCTTCAAACAGGGTGCCGCTGCGGTTCCACTCCGGCTCGCCCGCGGTGAGGGTGGCGTCAAGATGGATATGCGGCTCGACGAAGGGCGGGATCGCCAGCCGGCCCTGGGCGTCGATATCCCCGGCGTCGGCACTCTGCATCGCGGCCTGGGCGGAGATGCGGTGAATCATCCCGTCCTGCAGGTCAAGGGTAAACAGCGCCTCCTGGCGGCGCAGGCGAGCGTTAATAATTTTCATGGTGGGTCCTGTAAATGGTTTTGCGATAAACGCCAGATCACCAGCGCGACCGAGGCGTTGAGATGAAACTGGGGGTGGCTGACCGGGTAGCCGGTCAGTTTTTCAATACGCTGGATGCGCTGATGCAATGTGTTGCGATGCAGGCCCAGCCGGTCGGCGGCCCGCACCACGTTGCCGTTCTCCTGCAGCAGCGTCTCGAGGGTCTCCAGCAGCAGCCATGGCGCTTTGCGGCCCGGTTCGATCAGGCAGCCCAGGGTGTCGTGCATAAAATCGTTGAGCAGCGCCGGGTCGCTGACCGCGGACAGCAATTTGATAAACCCCAACTGCTGATAGTCGCTGATACGCTGGGTCGGCCGCAGGGTATCGCACAGATCCAGCGCCTGGCGCGCCTGCGACAGCGCCCGCGGGTAACCCTGCAGCTGCCTGACCGGTGCGGAGAGGCCGCAGAGCAGCGACAAACCCTCCTCTCCGTCCGCCAGCGCCTGCAGCCACTGCTGCAGCCATTTTTTCTGCTGAAAGCCTTCCCCCTCCTCATCCGGCAGCAGGAAAAGAAACATATTGCTGCGCTCCAGCAGCGGGAAGGGGTTGCCCTGCTGGTTGAGCTGCTGCTGCAGCTGCTGACGCACGCTGCGGTGGGCCTGCAGCAGCCAGGCTTCGGCCTGCTCGGGCGGGAACTGGCGAAACAGGCGGGACAGCCCCTCCAGACGCAGCGCCGCCAGCCGCAGCGGACGGGTAAAATCGAGCTGCTGATGGAGGGCGCGCTGATGGAGCATCTGCAGATCCGGATAGTCGCCGGTGACCAGCTGCATCAGAATGTCGCGCTGTGACTGCAGGGCGTTTTCACTGCGGACCAGCGCGGTGCCGATGCGCTCGGTGACAATTACCATCTTCAGCAGGTAGGGCTGCTCAATCAGCGGAATGCCCAGCTCGTCGGCAAGGGCGATCAGCGTGGCGGGAATGGCGTGGATATAGGCCTCGCCGGTGAGGATCACCATCCCGGCGATGCCGCGCTGTTTTCCCTCCATCAGCAACTGGATCAGGTTGGCTTCATCACGGGGATGGTTGATGCCGGTAATAAAGACCAGCTCGCCGCCCATGATCCACTCGGCGATATGTTCATTTTCCGCCACGTAATACCAGCGTACGGCCCGCTGCAGCCCTTGCTTTCCCGCCCGCAGACGCAGGGCGGAGAGTCCCTCAAGGGCCAGCAGTTCGCTGACCGTCAGGCTCATGGCTCCTGCTCCGCGACGGCGGCAGGCTGGCGTTTGCTTAGCAGGCTCAGGACGATATAGACCAGCGCGGAGACGGTGATCCCCACCAGCGGCGCGATCCACGGTGACAGATAGGCCACCACCGCGCCGGCGGCGTAGGCGCCGAGTCCCAGCCAGTTAAAACGCGGCAGGCGGGCGTTCTGCAGCAGGGGATAGCGCCCGCCGCGGGCGAACCAGTAGTCGGCGAGGATCACCCCGCCAATGGGCGGAATAATACTGCCCAGCAGCACAAGGAAGGGGATCAGCATTTCATACATACCGCCAATAGCGAGCACAATGCCCACCCCGGCGGCGGCGATGGTTAGCGTCCGGCGACGTTCGCTGCGCAGCAGATGGCAGGCGGCGGCGGAGACGTTATAGATGGTGGGCCCCTGAATGGTCAGCAGGTTGAGACACAGCATGATCACCGCGGCGACCGACAGCCCCTGCAGGATCAGAACTTCCACAATATCGGCCTGTTGATAAACGATGGCGCACCAGGCGCCGGCGACGATCATCAGCCCGTTGCCGATGAGGAAGCTGCCCATGCTGGCGAGAATGGCGGTCCGGCTGGAGTTAGCCAGCCGGGTCCAGTTCGTCGCCTGGGTGGCGCCGCTGGCGAAGGTCCCGAAGACCATGGTGATGGCCGCCGACCAGGTCATGGTGTCGCTCGGGGCAATATGGGTCATCGCCTGCCAGCCGCCGGCGTGGTGCAGCGCCAGATACATGGAGACCATCAGCAGCACAAACATCAATGGCACCGACAGGCGCGACAGCGCGTCCAGTCCCTTGTAGCCCACCAGCGCGGTGACGCAGAACAAAATGCCAAACAGCACCATCAGCGGCTGGGTCAGCGCCTCGGGCAGGGCGAGGATCTTCACCAGCGAGATAGCGACCGTGGCGGTCCCCCAGGCGTACCAGCCCAGCTCGGCAAAACCAAGAATAAAATCGGCCAGCTTGCTGCCGATCTCCCCGAAGCAGAACCGGCCCATCAGCACCGTATTCAGGCCGCTGCGCGCGGCGATCCAGCCCAGCGACGCGGCATAGAGGGCCAGCAAGGCGTTGCCGATGACGGCTATCCACAGCAGATTGACGATGGAAAAGGAGACGCCGAGTTTGCCGCCGGCAAACATCGTGCCGGTGAAAAAGGTAAAGCTGAACAACACCATGGCGATGGAAAATACGCCTTTGCGTCCGGCGGCGGGCGCTTCGACGAGGGGAAAATCATTGCTGTTTGACATCCTGGAACCTCTGGCTGGTAGATGGGCGGTGATAGCCGGAAGTAGCAAGAGATGTGCCAGGAAAAACCGGGCACGGGGAATATCACAGGATGTGCACAGTGCACAGTAATGAGGAGGTAAAGAGGAGGAGATGCCATTTTAGTGGGCATCCTGCCATGTTTTGCACCAGTCCAGGGCAGAAGAGGGCGGCGAGCGCATCCCTGGCGCAGGAGGAGAATTTCAGCCAGGGCGATCCGCCAGTTTTTGGCCAGCGAGTAGTGGAGAATAGCGGTGTACTGAAAACGGTTGGTTAAATCACTGTGAATAAGGGTTATTTAATATGCATTTATGATATAACCATTTGTCTTGTGTGTGTTTCCTGAAATATTGTCCCCTCCGGTTAGCGGTGTTAGTATCGGATAAATAGCCATTTAGACGGCTAAATAAATCATCGCTAACCTAAGGAACTGCTATGTGGCAAGAAAGACTCGCGCAACTGGTCACCACCTGTCATTGGATCGGGGCGAAAGGCTGGGCGCCGGCGACCGGCGGCAATATGTCGGTGCGTCAGGATGACACCTGGTGCTGGCTAAGCGAGTCGGGCCGCGACAAAGGCAGCCTGACGACCGAGGATTTTCTGCAGGTTGAGATCGCCACCAACCAGGCGCCTTCCGGACGGAAGCCGTCGGCCGAGACCGGCCTGCACACCCTGGTGTATCGCCTGTTCCCGGAAGCCAACGTGGTGCTGCATGTGCATACCGTCAACGCCACCGTGCTGTCGCGCATCGAAAAAAGCGACACGCTGGCGCTGCAGGGGTATGAAATGCAGAAAACCCTTAGCGGGCAGCACAGCCATCTCGATACCGTTCCGGTCGCCATCTTTGATAATGACCAGGATATTGACGCCCTGGCGGCGCGGATTGCCGATTATGCGCAAACGCGCCCGCTGCGCTA
This sequence comes from Klebsiella sp. HMSC25G12, assembly GCF_001807705.1. NCBI lineage: Bacteria > Pseudomonadati > Pseudomonadota > Gammaproteobacteria > Enterobacterales > Enterobacteriaceae > Klebsiella > Klebsiella sp. HMSC25G12. The sequence continues at coordinate 22,780 of NZ_KV789895.1, forward strand.
CGGCTTTCTGCTGCGCGGCCACGGCCTGACCTGCTGGGGGAAAGATATTCAGGAGGCCCGCCGTCAACTGGAGGGGCTGGAGTTCCTGTTCGAGTGCGAGCTGATGCGCCGCCGCTACGAGCCCTGAGCCGGAGCAGGTATGGATTTTTATCTTGGGATCGATATCGGCACCTCGCGGGTGAAAGCGGTGCTGTTTGATCAGCATTTCACCGCCTGCGCCAGCGCCGCGGAAAACACCTCACCCCGCCTGTCGGCCAATGGCTACGCGGAACAGGATATGACCCAGCTGTGGCATTCGGTGCTGGCTATTCTGCGCCAGATTGCCCGCCACCCGGCGCTACAGGCGGGGCGGCTGCGGGCCATCGGCCTCGCCGGGCAAGGGGAGGGGGTCTGGCTCAGCGATGAGCAGGGCGAACCGGTGGGCCCGGGGATCCTGTGGAGCGATACCCGCAGCCACGAGCTGATGAGCGACCTGCTGCGCCGACCCGGCTTCGACCGCCGCTATTTCGCCGATACCGGCACCCACCTGCAGCCCTGCAATACCAGCCTGCAGCTGTACTGGCTGAAACACTATCAGCCGGCGCGGCTGGCGGCCGCGCGCTATCTGTTTTTCGCCAAGGACTGGATCCGCTTTCGCCTGACCGGCGTGGCGGCGCTGGAGCTGACGGACGCCAGCAGCTCGTTACTCAATCAGCAGACCGGCAACTGGTCCTCGGTGGTGATGAACGAGATGGGGCTGAACGAACTGCTGCCGCTGTTTCCCCCGCTGCTGGCCCCGGATGCTCCGGCCGGCACGCTGAGCGATGCGGTGGCGGCGCTGACCGGGCTGCCCGCCGCGACGCCGGTGGCCGCCGGGGCGCTGGATGTCTGTAGCGCCGCGCTGGGCTGCGGCGCGGTCAACGAAGGGGATATCTACACGATCCTCGGCACTACCTGCTGCACCGGGATCGTCTGCCGCGGCCCGCAGACGGTGAACGAGGCGACGCGCTTTGTCACCCATACCGAAGCCGGGCAGGTGATCTCGCTGTTTCCGATGCAGGCCGGTACGCCAAACATTGACTGGCTGCAGCAGCATATTTCGCTGGACGCCGATCTGGATCGGCTGGAGCAGGCGATCGCGGAGGTGGAGCCAGGCAGCGGCGGCGTCTTCTGGCAGCCGTACCTCAATGGCGAACGTGCGCCGTTTTACAGCCCGGACGCGCGGGCCGGCTTTTTCGGCATTAGCCCGCACACCACCCGCGCCGAACTGCAGCGCGCGGTGTTTGAAGGCCTGGCCTTCGCCATTGTCGATGCGCTACAGGGTTATCCGCAGGGCGGCGAGCTGTATCTGACCGGCGGCGGCGCAGCCTCGGCGACCTGGCTGCAGATTATCGCCGACTGTACCGGGCGTACGGTGGTCTCCAGCGCCTTTAACGAACTGAGCGCGCGCGGCGCGGCGATTCTGGCGGCCCGCAGCGTCGCGGCGCTGGCCGAGACGCCTCCGCTGGCGCAGACCCGCTATCAGCCGCGCCCTCAGGCGCATGCCCGCTACGCGGCGCTGTATCCCGTTTACCGCCTGCTGCGTGAGCAGATGCTGCCGGTATGGCAGGCCAGACAGGCCGCCCTTCAATCTTTTTCTCAGGACCGACAACCATGAAAATCGTTTTTACCGCCGAGCATGCTGGTGACCTTAGCGCCTTCCACCAGCTGGGCGAGCTGCTGGTGGAGGGATGGGCGCTGGGAAAACCGAAACTTAGCGCCGGTCAGCTGATTGAGCTGGCCCATGACGCCGAGGTGCTGGTGACCAGCTACGATGAGGTGACAGACGCGGTAATGGCCGCCTGTCCGCGCCTGCAGGTGATCGCCTGCACCCGCGCGAATCCGGTGAATATTGATACCCAGGCTGCGCAGGCGCGCGGCATCCGGGTGCTCTACACCCCGGGGCGCAATGCCGATGCCGCCGCGGAGCTGACGCTTGGCCTGATGCTCAGCCTGGCGCGCCATATTCCGCAATCCCATGCGGCGCTGAAGCGGGGGGAATTCACGCAGGCTGACAATGCCGCCGCCGCCACCCAGCAGGGTCTGCGGCGGGATGTGGTCTGGGACGTGAGCCCGGAAAGCCCCTATGAAGTGTTTAAAGGCAGTGAACTGCGCAATAAAACGCTGGGGCTGGTGGGGTATGGCAACATTGGCCGCCGGGTGGCGCGTATCGCCCGGGCGTTCGGCATGGCGGTGTTGGTGGTGGATCCGTTCGTCGCCGCAGAGGATATCAATGAGCCAGGACTACAGAAAACGACCCTGGAGGCGCTGTTCCGCGAGGCGGATATCGTCAGCCTGCATCTGAGCAGCGGGCCGCACAGTGACGGGCTGGTGAATGCGGCGCTGTTAAACAGCATGAAGCCCGGCGCGCTGCTGATCAATACCTCTCGCGCGGCGGTGGTCGACGAGGCGGCGCTGATTGATGCCCTGCGTCACGGCCCGCTGGGCGGCGCGGCGCTGGATGTCTATCACCGCGAACCGCTGTGGCGCGATCATCCTTTTGTCACCGAGTTCGATAACGTGATTATCACGCCGCATATCGCCGGAGCCACCCGGGAGAGTATCGCCAAACACACGGCGATGATTGCCGCCGATCTTCAGCGCTATGTCGCCGGGGAGCCGCTGCTGTACCAGTGGCGTTAAGCCGCTTGCGCCGCTGCGGCGGCGCGGGTCCATCGTCAGGGGCGATGGGCCGCCATAAAAGCCTGGGTCTGTTCCCAGTCCACTACCCCGGCATCCGATCCCATCCCGGTCGCCACCAGCGCGGCCACCGCCGAGGCGACGTCACACGCTGCTTTCACGCTGAGTCCGCGCGCCAGCGCGGCAATAAACCCGCCGCAGTAGCTGTCGCCGCAGCCGGTGGTATCCACTGCCTCGACCGGCCACGGCGCAATATGCTCCAGCGCGCCATCTCGACGGATAAGCCAGGAGCCGTTCTCGCCGTCTTTCAGAATGCAGGTGCCCACGCCGAGTGCCAGGAAGAAGCGGCCGATGGCCTCCGGCTGCGTCTCGCCGGAGAGAAAGGCGGCTTCCTCCAGCGAAGGCATGAAATAATCCACCGACGGCAACAGGGGCCGCAGTAGTTCGAGGGTGTCTTCATTCGGGGCGATAAGGTCAAAGCTGGTGGTGACTCCGCGCGCTTTAGCCGCCTGCAACAGCCGCGCGCTCTGTCCCTGGTCCATTGCCGCCAGCAGTCCGGTCCCGCCGTGATGCAGGAAACGACAGTCGAGGACGGCGTCAAATTCCGTTTCACTGACGAACAGGGCGTCGGACGCGCCCCGGCAGTGCAGGGCCGGACGCTCGCCGTTGGGGCGAATCGGCAGGATCGTCGCCGAGGTCTCTTTCAGCGCGGTGCGCTGGATAAGCGAGCAGTCGATGCCCAGCCGGGCATAGCTGGCGAGGATAAAGTCGGCCTTTTCATCTTCACCCAGGCAGGCCACCGCTGCGGTGCGGATCCCCAGCTTCGCGGCGTTAATATTAGCCCCGGCGGCGGTGCCGGCGGGGTTGAGGCGAATTTGCTCAATAAAGGCGACGCCGCCGCGCGGCGGGATCGCCACCACCGGGCGCCCGGCGATATCCAGAATAGTCAGGCCGACAAACACGGCGTCAAAGGTTGCCATCGTTCTCCCGTTTAGCGATGCGTTTGGCGCAGGCGCGCCTGCCAGAAGGAAAGGGCGAGGGCCACCACCAGAATCACGCCGACCAGCGCGTCCTTCACCAGATAATTGAGCCCCATCAGGTTCAGGCCATTATCAATAATGGCAAGGAACAGCACGCCGCCGAGGGTACCGAGGATGCTGACCCGGCCCAGACGATTAAAGGCGGTGCCGATAAATACCGCCGCAATGGCGTCCATCAGGTAAGACTGCCCGGCCAGGGGAGTAAACTGCCGCAGGTTGGCGGAGAGGATCACCCCGCCGATGGCGCAGAGCGCCGAGGCGGCCACCAGCACGCCGAGCATGGTCAGGCGATCGCGGATCCCGGCGATACGCGCCGCTTCGCTGTTCTGGCCGATGGCGCGGACATATTTGCCCCACAGCGTGCGCTCGGTGACCAGCCAGGCCACCAGCCACAGCGCCAGCACAATCACCACCGGCGTGGGGATCCCACCAAGGTTGCCCACCGCCAGATCGTGATATTCCGGGGCCATCCGCCGATAGGCTATCGCGCCGCCGCCGTCGGTATAGATGCGCTCGGCGCTGCTGGCGATAAACCAGGTGCCGAGCGTGGCGAGGAAGGGCCGGATCCGGCAGATGAGGATCAGAAAGGCATTGAGCAGGCCAATCAGCACGCCGCCAAGCAGGGCGCAGCCTACCGCGGCCTGCCACGGCAGATGCCAGGTTTTCAGGGCGACGAGGGCGAAGGCGGCGCCGAAATCGAGCGCAACGCCCACCGACAGATCAATCGCCCCGGCGCTGACAATCAGGGTCATCGCCATCGCCACAATCAGCAGGATCGCGCTGCCCTGCAGCAGGTTGGCCCAGTTATCCACGGTTAAAAATACCGGATTCGCCCAGCCAAACAGGGCGATGGCCAGCAGGGTGATGACGCCAAATCCGGCTCGCGACAGCCAGGCCAGCGGGCTGCTGGCCGTCGGTTCTGCCGGGGCCGGCGTTTTCAGGGTAATTTGGCTCATGCCTCGCCTCCTTTGTGTCTGACCGCCGATGCCGCCAGCACCACCAGGATCAGGCCGCCTTTAATGGCGCCCATCCAGAAGATATTGACCCCCAGCAGGCCGAGCCCGTTAGAGAGGGCGTTGACCAGAATTGCCCCCAGCAGCGCCCCCCAGATGGTGACCACCCGACGGCGCGAGAAAGCGGCGCCGATAAAGGTCGCGAGCACGGTTTCCAGCAGCAGCGGCGTGGCCGTCCCGCTGGAGCTGCCGGAGCCCTGGCTGAGCAGCGGCAGAATAGCCAGCCCGGCGGCAATGCCCGCTAACAGCCAGACCAGCAGGGTCAAGCGGCGCACGTTCAGGCCGCTCATCTGCGCCATATCGCGGTTGCCGCCCACCGCCTGCACATGCTGGCCGAAGCGGGAGTGGTGGAGCAGGAACTGGAACAGGATAAACACCCCCAGCAAATAAATCAGCGGCCAGGGCAGGCCCAGTACGCTGTTATCGCGAAAGGTGACCATCAGCGGATCGCTGACCGCGATGCGTCGCTGGCCGGTCAACAGATCTGTCAGGCCGGTAAACGCCACGGAGGTCGAGAGGGTGGCCAGCAGCGGCGGCAGGCCAGCCGCCAGCACCAGGAAACCGTTGATCGCCCCGCAGAGCAGGCAAACCGCCGCCAGCAGCGCCAGCAGCAGGAGATACGGCGTGTGCCATTCGGCCAGCCCGAGACTGAGCAGCGCGACGCCGAGCACCGCCGTCGCCGGCAGGGAGAGGTCGATGCCGCCGGAGACCACGTCATCCCCGCCCACGGCGATAACGCAGACCAGGCCGAAACAGAGGATCGCCAGCGGAACGCTCTGGACCAGCATCAGGCTGATATTTTGCCAGCTGAGAAAGTAGGGAGACTGTACGCTCAGCCATACCAGCAGCGCCAGAAACAGGATCAGGGGAAATTTTTCAATCAGCGTCGCCAGGCCCGGACGGCCGCGACGCTGGATAGCGGTACTCATAGTGAAGGCTCCTGTCCGCCGTTGATCGCCACCAGCAGGGCGTCCAGCGTTAGCCCGCGGGTGGGCAGATTGGCCGCCAGCGTGCCGCGCCAGAGGACCAGGATCCGGTCGCATAGTCCGAGCAGTTCGGGGGCGTCGCTGGAGGAGACCAGCACCGCCCGTCCTTTATCGGCCAGTTGGCGCGTCCGTTGATAAATATCGCGACGGGCGCCGATATCGACCCCAAGGGTGGGTTCATCGAGAATAAACAGCCGGGCATCGGTGCCGAGCCAGCGGGCGAGGATCGCTTTTTGCTGGTTGCCGCCGCTCATGTAGCGTACCGGCAGCGCCGGGCGTCCCGGGCGGATCGCCAGCTGTTCTATCCAGTCGCGCGCTTTCTGCTCGGCGATACCCCGCCGCTCCCAGCCAAAGGTAGCGGTCTCCGGCAGTGAGGCGAGATTAATATTGTCGGCGGTGGTGAAGGGCAGGATCAGCCCCTGATGGCGGCGGTCGCGTGGCACCAGCGCCATGCCAGCGCGGATCGCCTGCTTCGGCGTACGAATGCGCCGCGGCTGGCCGTCGAGGTGGATCGTACCGCGTTCTGCCGGGCGTAAGCCGTAGAGTAAGTCGACCAGCACATCGCGTCCGGCGCCCAGCAGGCCGGCGACGCCGACGATTTCGCCCGGCTGAATATCAAAAGAGAGATCCTGCAGCTGCCGCCCGTCGCTCAGCTGGCGCACCGAGAGCAGCGGGGTCGCCCCGTTGTCTGCCGCCGGGTGCTGGCGCGGGGTATACAGCTGGTCGATTTCCCGGCCGACCATCATGGCGATCAGCGCCTCGGTATTCTGCAGCAGGTCGCGGTCCGGGTAACCGACCACTTCCCCGTTACGCAGCACGGTGCCGCGGTCGCAGAGGGTGGCTATCTCATTGAGGTAGTGGGAAATATACAGAATGGCAATGCCCTGGTCGCGCAGGCGAAGGATGGCGGAGGAGACCAGACTGGCCTCCTGCGCCTCCAGGGGGGCGGTGGGCTCGTCGAACACCACCAGCCGCGCCGCGCCGTCGATCAGCGCGCGGGCAATCTGCACCAGCTTGCGCTCGGCCAGGCTCAGGTCGCGCACCAGCCGTTCGGGGTCGATCGCCAGCTGCCAGTTTTGCTGGAAAAATTGCGCCGTGGCGGCCTTCATCCGTCGGCGATCCAGCGCCCCCCAGCGGGTGCGATACTCCTGGCCGAGAAACACCGATTCCGCGACGGTAAAGTGCGGGATCAGGTTAAGCTCCTGGTGAATGACGCGAATGCCGGCGGCTTCAATGGCTGCCGGATTGCCGAGGGGCAGCGGGTGACCGTCGAGGGTCGCGCTGCCGCTGTCAGCCTGATAGACGCCGGCGAGGATTTTAATCAGCGTCGATTTACCGGCGCCGTTCTCGCCAATCAGGCCATGAATTTCCCCCGGATTGAGGCGCAGGGTGACCGCATTAAGCGCCGTAACGCTGGCAAAACGTTTGCCGATCTGGTCCATGACCAGACCCGCGGCGGGGCGCTCCCCGCCAGGGTGTTGATTTATCACTGCAGTTCGCCGTATCCCAACTGTTTATACACCGCTTTCGCCTCCTGCGGACCTTTCACCGGTATCACCGGGATAAAGGTTTGCACCGGCAGTTTCTGACCGGCAAAGTAGCGGGCCACGTTGTCGGCGGAGGTCTGGCCAATCAGATGCGGCTGCTGCGCGACGTTAGCCACAAACGGACTGCCGGGCTCTGCCATGATCTCCAGCGTCTCCGGACCGGCGTCGATGGCCGTCACTTTCACGTCCTTATCACGGCCGGTCTCTTCCAGTGCCTGGACGATACCGATGGCCGGTTGATCCCAGCAGGCGACATGGATGGCGTCCAGTTTGCCTTTCGGATACTGGCTGAGTAATTCGAGGGTTTTCTTCCGCGCGTCTTCCGGTGAGTTGGCGAACTGTTCCGCGAGCTCAGGCTGGATAATATGAATATCCGGATAATCCTTAAGGACATATTTCCACTGATCGTAGCGAATTCCGCAAATACGCAGCGCGCTGGAGAACGCGTTAAATACGGCGACGTTGCCTTTGCCGCCTAATTCATCCGCCATGTAGCGGCCGATGGTCGAGCCTAAGGTGTAGTTATCGGAGGTGGTATTGTTGACCGAATATTGAGAAACATGATCCACGGTAAATACCGGGATACCAGCATCACGCAATGCTTTAAATTTTGGTTCGACGGCGCTGTCGCCGAGAATACTAATTACCGCGTCCACCTTGCGTGACAGTAAAATATCGTGATTATTGGCATGCACCTGATTATCGCGACCGCCATCAACGCCAATGACTTTGCCCCCCAGTTTCTCCACTTCCTCTGTCGCTCCTTTAAAGGCCTCGCGATCCCAGAAATGCTGAGTGCCGACAACGGCAACGCCAATGGTTTTTCCCTGTAAGGAGAGGGCGTCTGCGGCAGCGACGCTCAGCGAGGCAAGGGAAAGCAGTCCCAGCGCGGCAGGCAATAATTTTCTTTTCTGCGACATTGTTATTATGATCCTGTGATGAAGGTGGTTGCGGACCGGTAGCATGACAAGAAGCACCTCGCCACCTCAAATACAAAATAAGTCTAAGTTATGCCGGGAATGTTATATCGCAGAAACGCCAGAGAAAAATGTTATTTTGCCATCGGGAACCTGAAAATATTTCATGATGCAAAATATACCTTTTTATTTTGTGGTTTTATTTTTGACTTATTCCGTGTTTATTTAACGGATAAAGACGGCTTTCTGTTTATTGTGATGGCGTGGAGAAATAAGGCCCTTGCAGGGAAATGCAGGTGATTGCGCGGGCTAATACTTTTTTTAGCAGAGTAATGTCTGGCTGGGACGGGGATATTTCCGTCATTTCCTCGATTTATTTTAACGACTTTTTTGGCTGAGAAGAACGCGAGTGCTATGAAGAAACAGCATAATTATACGGTGATGCACTGGGGAACGTGGCAGGTGGAGAGCCGCGAGGGCGATATCGTGGCGGTTAATCCGGTGCCCTGGGATAAAAATCCGTCACGCATTGGTCAGTCGCTCCCCGACGCGGTGACCAGCCAAACGCGCATTCGCCGTCCGGCGGTGCGCGCCGGCTATCTTCAGCAGGGCCCAGCGTCACGAGAAGGGCGAGGCAAGGAGCCCTTTGTCGAAGTCAGTTGGGAGGTGGCGCTGGACCTGCTGGCTCGCGAGCTGCGCTCGGTCAAGGCGCGCTGCGGCAATGAGGCGATCTACGGCGGCTCCTACGGCTGGGCCAGCGCTGGACGCTTTCACCATGCGCAGAGCCAGCTGCACCGGTTTCTCAAGGGATTTGGCGGGTATACCGCCAGCACCAATACCTATAGCAGCGCCGCGGGCGAGCGCATTCTGCCGCATATTCTCGGACCGCTGAGCCCGCTGCACCGTCAGCATACCCATTTTTCCGAGCTGGCGCGGGAGTGTCAGCTGTTTGTCGCGATTGGCGGACTGCCGCTGCGCAATGCCCAGGTCAACGGCGGCGGCGCCAACGACCATATGCTGCCGTACTGGCTGGATAAGATGCAGGCCAACGGTACCCGGTTTATGAATATCAGCCCGGTACGCAATGACCTCAGCGCGGTGCCCGACGCCGAGTGGCTGGCCATTCGGCCGGGCACCGATACCGCACTGCTGCTGGCGCTGAGCTATGTACTGATCGCTGAGTCTCTCTACGACCAGGCGTTTGTTGCCAGCCATACCGTCGGGTTTGCCCCCTATCGCGCTTATCTGTTGGGCGAGCACGACGGCGTAGCGAAAACCCCGGCGTGGGCGGCGGCGATTACCGGCCTGGACGCCCAGCGCATCGCCGACCTGGCGCGGGAGATGGCCCGCCACCGGACGATGGTGAATATCTCCTGGTCTATCCAGCGCGCCCGTCAGGGGGAGCAAGCCTACTGGGCAACGGTGGCCCTGACCGCGCTGCTGGGACAGATCGGCACGCCGGGCGGCGGCCTCGGGTTTGGCTACGCCTGCACTAACCTGGCGGGCGCGGTGCGAAAAGCGTTTTCCGGCCCACGCTTACCCGCCGGGGAGAATGCGGTGGATAGCGTTATCCCGGTGGCGCGGCTGTCCGATATGCTGCTGCACCCGGGAGAAGCCTATGAGTTCGACGGTCAGCAGCTGCGCTATCCCGACATCCGTCTGGTTTACTGGGCGGGAGGCAATGCGTTTCATCATCATCAGGATATCAACCGACTGTGCGAGGCCTGGCGCCGTCCGGAGACGGTGGTGGTGCATGAGCAGTACTGGACCGCGCAGGCTAAATTCTCCGATATCGTCCTGCCAGCCACCACCTCGCTGGAGCGAGAGGATATCGGCAGCGGCGGTCACGACGGGTTTATGATCGCCATGAGCGCGCAGATCCCGCCGGTGGGCGAAGCGCGTGACGATTACGCCATTTTCCACGATCTGGCCGATCGGCTGGGCTTCGGAGAACAGTTCAGCGAGGGGCGGGACGCCGGGCAGTGGCTGCGTCATCTCTATGAGGAGTCAAGACCGCGGGCGCAGGAGGAGGGTATTGCGCTGCCCTCGTTCGAGGACTTCTGGCAGCAAGGGGTGCTGGAGTACAGCGCGCCGGAGCGGCCGCAGATCTTTCTCGCCGATTTTCGCGCCGATCCGCAGCGCTATCCGCTCTCCACGCCCTCCGGCAAGATTGAACTCTTTTCCGCCACCATCGCCGGGTTTGGCTATCGTGAATGCCCTGGCCATCCGTGGTGGGATGAGGAAGAGGCCGCCCGGCAGCGACAGGAGGCGGCGCGGTGGCCGCTTCATTTGCTCTCCAGTCAGCCGCGCGCCCGCCTGCACAGTCAGTACGACCACGGCAGCGTCAGCCGGGCGACGAAAATTCAGGGACGCGAGCCGCTGTGGATGCATCCGAGCGATGCGCAGGCAAGAGACATCCGCGAAGGCAGCGTGGTGAAGGTCTATAACGACCGCGGGGCGATTCTGGCGGGCGTGCACCTGAGCGAGCAGATTTTGCCCGGCGTGGTACAGATGTCCACCGGCGCCTGGTATGACCCGCTGGATCCCAATGAAAAAGGAACGCTCGATAAGCACGGTAATCCCAACGTGTTAACCGAGGATCGCGGCAGTTCGCGCCTGGGGCAGGGCTGTAGCGCCCAGAGCTGTTGGGTGGAGATCGCCCCGTGGCGTGAGGAACTGCCGCCGATCACCGCCTTTGATCCGCCGAGGTTTATTGAGGTTTAGGCGTTGGCGCTCGCCGGCGGCGGGGCGGGTAGTCCGGAGGAGGCGCGGTATGCGCCGCCTCCGGCAAAGCCCGCGCCTGGCGGTTTAAGACTGACGACAGTTTGACGTTACGCCAGCCGCGGGTAGGCGCTGGCGATATCGTCACCGGTAAACTGGGCGATCCAGCCTTCCGGGTTATCAAAAATGCGAATGGCGGTGAAGTTCGGTTCTGAACCCATATCAAACCAGTGCGGGGTGTGGGCGGGAACCGAAATCAGATCGTTCTTTTCGCACAGTACCTGGAACACCTCGTCGCCAATATGCAGGCAGAACAGGCCAGCGCCCTCGACAAAAAACCGCACCTCGTCTTCGCCATGGGTGTGCTCGTTGAGGAATTTTTCCCGCAGCGCCTCTTTTTGCGGGTTATCGGCGCGCAGGCTGATGACGTCCCAGCTCTGGTAGCCCTTTTCGGCGACCAGTTTATCAATCGCATGCTGATAGGCGGCAATCACCGTTTCCGGGCTGGGATTTGCGCCGAGGTCGCGGTCGGCCTGCCAGCGCTCGAAGCGGACGCCTTTGGCGTTCAGTTGATCCTGAATCGCTTTGGCGTCGGTGCTGTGCCAGAGCGGTGTTTGCGGATCGGTCACGGAAAAAAGAGTTAATGCGCTCATGCTGGGATCTGCTCCGGATGAATGTCGTCAAAACGCTGAACCTGAGGATGGTGGCTCGCCGGGTCGCGGTCGCCGCGTACCAGCTGGATCGTTCGCAAACCTGCAGCCTCGGCGGCGTCGAGCTCCTGATGGATATCCGACAGGAACAGGATGGTGCCAGGGGCATGGCCCAGGTGTTCAGCAATGTTACGGTAGGACTGCACCTCGCGTTTGGCGCCTACCAGGGTATCGAAATAGCCCGTGAACAGATGAGTAATATCACCTTCATCGCTGTAGCCAAATAACAATTTCTGCGCGGCGACGGAGCCTGAGGAATATACATACAGATCAATGCCCTGCGCTTTCCATTCCTCCAGCGCCGGCAGTACGTCCGGATAGAGATGGCCGGTAAAGTCGCCGTTGAGATAGCCGTCACGCCAGATGATCCCCTGCAGCGCCTTTAGCGCCGTGGATTTACGGTCTTCGTCCATAAAGGCGAAGAGGGTAGTGATAAGGTCGGTGGTGCTGGCGGCCGGGGCGTCTGTCTCGCGGCGCAGGTTGTCGAGAATGGTTTTGACGGGCTCAGCGTACTGCTGAGCGGTCACAAAGCCGGCCAGTCGTTCGCGGGCGTAGGGGAACAGCACGTTATGCACGAAGCGGATATCGCTGGTGGTGCCTTCTATGTCGGTCACGATGGCGCGGATCATGGTTTCTCCAGAGTGGCGTGGCGCGGAATAACATTAGCATTTAGACGTCTAAGCGTCTTGATTGCCAAATATTAACATCGTGTTATAGTGGCTTCAACAACAGCATTACAATCGGTATAAAAAGAATGAGCAATAACCCTTTGATTCCAGAGAGTAAACTTCCTGCGCTCGGCACCACGATTTTTACCCAGATGAGTGCCCTGGCCCAGCAGCATCAGGCCATCAACCTGTCACAGGGCTTTCCCGATTTCGACGGCCCGCGCTATCTTCAGGAGCGTCTGGCCTACCATGTGGCGCAGGGGGCGAATCAGTACGCCCCGATGACCGGCGTGCCGGCGCTGCGCGAGGCGATCGCCGGGAAGACAGCGGAGCTGTATGATTACCTGCCCGACGTCAATAGCGATATCACGGTCACCGCCGGCGCGACGGAGGCCCTGTACGCGGCGATCACCGCTCTGGTGCGCCGCGGCGACGAAGTGATCTGTTTCGATCCCAGCTATGACAGCTATGCTCCCGCGGTGGCGCTGGCCGGCGGCGAATTACGCCGTATTGCGCTGCAGCCGCCGCATTTTCGCGTCGACTGGCAGCAGTTTGCTGCGGCGCTGAGCGATAAAACCCGTCTGGTGATCCTCAATACCCCGCACAATCCATCAGCCACCGTCTGGCAGCGCGAAGATTTTGCTGCCCTGTGGCAGGCGATTGCCGAACGCGAGATCTATGTCCTCAGCGATGAGGTCTATGAGCACATCTGCTTTGCCGAGGGCGGCCACGCCAGCGTGCTGGCGCATCCCCAGCTTCGCGAGCGGGCGGTGGCGGTCTCCTCGTTTGGCAAAACGTTTCATATGACCGGCTGGAAGGTCGGCTACTGCGTAGCCCCGGCGGCCATCAGCGCCGAACTGCGCAAGGTGCATCAGTATCTGACCTTCTCGGTGAATACCCCGGCGCAGCTGGCGATCGCCGACATGCTGCGCGAAGCGCCTGAGCACTATCGTGAGCTGCCGGCGTTTTATCGGGAACGTCGCGATCTGTTTATTGAAGCGCTGCGCCCAAGCCGACTGGAACTTCTGCCCTGTGAAGGGACCTATTTCCTGCTGGCGGACTACAGCGCCATTTCCGATCTTGACGACGTCAGCTTCTGCCGCTGGCTGACGACCGAAGTCGGGGTGGCGGCGATCCCGCTCTCCGTCTTCTGCGCCGATCCGTTCCCGCACAAGCTGATCCGCTTATGCTTTGCCAAACAGCCGGCGACTCTGTTGGCTGCGGCGACGCGTTTGTGCCAGCTGTAGTCACTTAATCGTCCACGCCTGGGAGAACTGGCGGCCAGCGAACATCTCCGTGAGGCCGCTAATTTGCTTCAGGCGCAATACCTCATCGGCATCCATCCCCAGCTCTTTGCCGATTTTCTGTGGCGTCCAGCCAAGCTGGGTCAGTTCGCGGACAATCTCTGACATGGCGTGGATTTGGTGGCGCCCGCGCGCCCGGTTATGGCGTATGGTCGCTGCCATCAGCCCGTCACGCGAGGCGGCTTCACTCGTCAGGCAGGTCACTGGCAGATAACCTTTCAGCGTTTTTTTCAGCACCGCTTTGCTGCAGGCCAGCTCATGACGGTGAAAACCGTCGACAATCGTATACGCCTGCGGGCTTTGCTGGATGACGACGACCGGCTGGGTAAAGCCGTCGGCTTCCAGCGACGTTTGCAGCAGGCGTTTTTCCGGTGGCGCCACGTTATTCGGATTGTAGTCGTTGGGGATGACCTGCTCCTGTTTTACCCACAGCACGCAGTCAACGGGCTGGGAGCGGAAGGGACTGCGCTGGTGGAGCACCTGACGAAACGCATTGATTGCCTCGATGCGCGCCTCGTCATCCAGCGTTTGCAGATAAGCGTCCAGCGCCTGCGTCAGTTGTTGTTGCATAATATCCCCCATTGTTGGCGATGTTTTTCCATGCGTTTACGGTAGCGCTGATAGTGGCTGCTTTTGGTCGGGCTAAACGAAAGCTGACGGCACCAGTAGTCGTTATTGAGCAGCACTTTGCAGACCCGCCGCCAGGACGGGATATCTTTGGTGCCAATGTCCGCAGGCTGGGTGTCCGGAATATCTTCCATGCCTTTTTTCTGATACCAACGCAGGTAGACGGCGATTTTGTTGCGGTAGTGCTCGGCAGTGGTTTCCGGCATGCTGTCGAGCAGGAACAGCGCATAGCTTTTCCATGTCAGGTGGTCGGGCTTGTCGATTTTTCGGTGGCCGTAAAATTGATTATCATGCCCGGCATAGACCCCGCCGCTGTGCGCGCCGCTCACCCGCTGACACATTGCGGCCCAGCGCTCGGGCTCCAGCACATGGTAGAGCCACAGTCCCTGGCGCTGCTCCGGACCGAACGGTTCGCAGATGCGCATATAGCGCAGCGGCACCCCGGCCTGATACATCAGATCGTACAGAGGGTTATAAGACTGCCGGCTTTTGGCAAACCAGGTCCAGATGTCGGCCGTTTTCCAGTCATAGAGCGGGTAGATGTACCAGGCGTGGCCGCCCGGCGCCGAGGTGGTCCAGGGTTTATCATCGGCGAAGCGCTGTTTACGCTGCGAAGAGATGGCCATAAAGCGATTCAGTGACTCGTCGGCGCGAATGCCCACCAGCACGGCGGCGGGGCGCCGCTGTGAAAACCACTCGGCGAAGTGGCTGACAAAGGACTCAAAGCTCATCCCCGGTTGATAAAATGAAAAATAGCCCGGGTGGGTAATCGCCCAGGGCGGCGGCTGACGGACCCAGTCGGCCCCGGGCTCCCAGCATTGCCATTGCGGTTTATACTGCGTCAGCGCGTTTTGGGTGGTGAGCGGCAGGGCGACCCAGTAAAAGGTTTCGACAACATCCGCATACAGCGCACGCAGTTTTTCGCAGTGGGCGATGGTGCAGGAGAACTGCGCTTCCCAGTCAATAAACAACACACTGATTTTTTTACCCTGTAACCGCGCCGCCTGGGCGGTTAAATGCAGCATGACGGTGGAGTCTTTTCCACCCGAGAAAGAGACGCAAACGCGTGAAAAATTATCCAGCACCCACTGGATGCGCTGCTCAGTTGCCTGCAGCACCGATTCCGGTAAGGGATATTTAATAAACGACATGACCATTAATCCTTTAATAGTAGAGCTTCCCGTTTGTTCAGTATAAACGATGAGCGCTGCGAAATTAATGGTCGATCTGCATTCAAACAGAGTGTGAAAACAGGTGGGCAGTTACTCACTATTATTAAGTTGTGGGCGTGATATATCTCTGTCATTCATTAGAATGGAGATTAATTCAGATAGAAAATGATTTTGTGTAGATGATTGATGGTAGTTAATGTATATCGTGATCTCTGGAAAAAGTGCCTCTATATCGAGAGCGTGAAGTGGCATGGTCGGGGAAATAAAATCATATAAATAGGAGGGGATGAAGCCAATTAAGTCGGTTTTATTGATCATGTTAAGAATGGTCATAAAAGAGTCGCTGCGAAAGGCAATATTACCCGGATTTAACCATGGCGTGCTGCTTTGCTGGACGCGCTGAATGACAGGATCGTTGGTGATATAGTGGGTGAAAAATTCCTGTGCCAGCGCTTCAATCGACGTGAGTTGATCTCGCCGCGGATGGTCCGCCCGGCAAACCGCCAGCGTCTGCACCGTCTGATAGGGCTGACAGATCGTGGCGCGGTTGGTAATAGGCATTCGGGTGAACACCAGGTCCGCCTGGCGATACGCCAGCAGCTCCTCAGCCGATTCCGTGGTGGTCAGGTTATGGTGCTCAATCTGCAAATTGGCCTGATGACAGAGCTCATTAATCATAAAATGGCTATTCACTGAACAGAACAGCGGAGGGCCATATATCACGATACGTTTACGCAGTTCGGAGCGATTATTGAGATTGATGGTTTTTTCCAGCTGTTCGAGATTTTGTTGCAAATGATAATGAAGATTGACACAGGCGGTAGTGGGCGTCATCCCTTTCCCAACGCGAACAAATAACGGATCGTTTAACTGCTGGCGCAAACGCTGCAACGACTGGCTCACCGCTGACGGGGTGATAAATAACATGGCGGCTGCTTTGCTAATGCTCAAATGTTGATAGATACATTCAAAAATAACCAATAAATTCAAATCGAACTTTTTCAGATCGTAAAGATTTGCCATTAATGCAGTCCTGTGTATTATCAGCGCGGGTGGAAATATTCTTAGTGAGAATGTTGATTGGCTTAATATTTGCGGTGTGAATTTAATTACCGGACTATAACGTTAAGTTCTGCTTAATATATCTTATCGTCGTCAGGGGCGCCAGCGGTCGTTGTTATCTGGCGCCATTATGCAATGGGATTATTCTTGTTCGCCCATCATGATCTGCAGTTTTTCTTTATCCGGCAGGCCGACCACCTGCTGCAGCATATTATCCTTATTCATATAGTAAATGGCTGGCGTGACGTTGGCCCCCAGTTCGTCCATCAGTTGCTGATTAACGTTGAGCACTTTCATTTTCTCCGGCGGAATAGCCTGCGGGATCGTCAGGGCCATTTTTCCATTCGATTGCTCATAATCATGCCAGGTCTTCGCCGGATCCTTGGTGGCCAGAATCGCGGCGGCGGTGGCCGGGCTTTCGGGCTTGATCACCCCCACCAGCAGGGTGCGGATCTGCACTTTACCGGCTTCCACCCAGGGGCGGGACTGCTGCCAGAACTGTTTACAGTAGGGGCAGAAGGGATCGGCAAAGACATACAACACGATGGGGGCGTCCTTATTGCCATCCTGCAGCCAGTGGGCGCTGGCCATCTTCTTCCACATCTCCTGTCCTGCCGGCGTGTAGAGCTCTTTTTGAAACAACTGCTCGCTGAGGTTGTTGCCGTTCTCGTCATACATATAGCCGGAAATGGCATGTTTGCCGTCCGGCGTGAGGTAGATGGTGACCCCCATGTCCTGGTATTTGCCCAGCCAGCCTTTCATTCCCCCCGGCGCCTCAAAGGGTTTTATAATAGTAATGCCCTGTTTTTCAATCGCTTTTACCGGAGCGGGGAGCTCCTCCGCCTGGCTGCATAACGGAAAAAGGCTGAGCAAGAGAAGACGCTTTAACATGAATATTCCTTGTAAAATCAGCAGGAAAGGGCAAAACGATTGTCGAACCTATCACAGTCATAGGCAAGATCAGCAGAATGACGGATTGCCCTTTGCTGGCGTGGGTGATGTAATCCTGGATGCTGTTACATTAAGGTAATGTAGAGCGCAACACATAGCCAGTCTGACTGGCGCTGAACCTACCTTCGGGTATTTCAGGTAACGGGGCCGCCTGAAAGGGTGGCCTTTTTACTTTTGTCGCGGCAAATGATGCGAAAAACAGCGATCAGCGCTGAACGCGTCGACAGGTTCACAGAGTTGTCTTGTTCCGGTTGTTAGATAACGCTTATTGATTCGATAATGTAAACGCATTGGTCGGGTCAGGAAAAATTCGTTAACTTAGACCTCAACGAAAACACGGAGGAAGTATAGATGTCCTTAATTAACACCAAAATCAAACCGTTCAAAAACCAGGCATTCAAAAATGGTGAATTCATCGAAGTCACCGAGAAAGACACCGAAGGCCGCTGGAGCGTCTTCTTCTTCTATCCGGCTGACTTCACTTTCGTCTGCCCGACCGAACTGGGCGACGTGGCTGACCATTACGAAGAACTGCAGAAGCTGGGCGTAGACGTTTACTCTGTGTCTACCGATACCCACTTCACCCACAAAGCGTGGCACAGCAGCTCTGAAACCATCGCGAAAATCAAATACGCGATGATCGGCGACCCGACTGGCGCCCTGACCCGTAACTTCGACAACATGCGTGAAGATGAAGGTCTGGCTGACCGTGCCACCTTCGTGGTTGACCCGCAGGGTATCATCCAGGCGATCGAAGTTACCGCTGAAGGTATCGGCCGTGATGCGTCTGACCTGCTGCGTAAAATCAAAGCGGCGCAGTACGTTGCTTCTCACCCAGGCGAAGTCTGCCCGGCTAAATGGAAAGAAGGCGAAGCGACACTGGCTCCGTCTCTGGACCTGGTCGGTAAGATTTAAGTCTGTTTGTGCCCGGCGGCGCTACGCTTGCACGGGCCTACAAGATTGTAGGCCGGGTAAACGGCGTGCCACCCGGCAATCAATGGGCGCTTTCGCGCCCATTTTATTCCAACACCATGATGCAAGCGCATTCAGGCCGCCTGGACGAGGCCGCTTGCATGATGATGTTTTAAGCCCAGGAGATAACAATGCTCGACACCAACATGAAAACCCAGCTCAAGGCCTACCTTGAGAAGCTGACCAAGCCTGTTGAGCTGATTGCCACGCTGGATGACAGCGCTAAATCGGCAGAAATCAAGGAACTGTTGGCTGAAATCGCTGAACTGTCAGACAAAGTCACCTTTAAAGAAGACAACACGCTCGCGGTACGTAAGCCATCATTCCTGATTACTAACCCAGGTTCCGACCAGGGCCCACGCTTTGCAGGCTCTCCGCTGGGCCACGAGTTTACCTCGCTGGTGCTGGCGCTGCTGTGGACCGGCGGTCATCCGTCGAAAGAGGCCCAGTCGCTGCTGGAGCAGATCCGCGATATTGATGGCGATTTCGAGTTCGAGACTTATTATTCACTCTCCTGTCATAACTGCCCGGATGTGGTGCAGGCCCTGAACCTGATGTCGGTGCTCAACCCGCGCATCAAGCACACGGCGATTGACGGTGGGACCTTCCAGAATGAAATTACCGATCGCAACGTCATGGGCGTTCCTGCGGTGTATCTGAATGGTCAGGAGTTTGGTCAGGGGCGAATGACGCTGACGGAAATTGTCGCCAAAGTGGATACCGGTGCGGAAAAACGCGCAGCGGAAGAGCTGAACCAACGTGATGCTTACGATGTGCTGATTGTCGGCTCCGGCCCGTCCGGTGCGGCCGCGGCGGTATATTCTGCGCGTAAAGGTATTCGTACCGGCCTGATGGGCGAGCGCTTCGGCGGTCAGGTGCTGGATACCGTGGATATCGAAAACTATATTTCGGTGCCGAAAACCGAAGGCCAGAAACTGGCCGGCGCGCTGAAAGCGCACGTCAGCGACTATAACGTCGATGTGATCGACTCCCAGAGCGCGACCAAACTGACGCCAGCGGCGACAGAGGGCGGCCTGCATCAGATTGAAACCGCCTCTGGCGCGGTGCTGAAGGCGCGTAGCGTCATCATTGCCACCGGGGCGAAATGGCGTAATATGAACGTACCGGGCGAAGATCAGTATCGCACCAAAGGCGTGACCTACTGCCCGCACTGCGACGGTCCGCTGTTTAAGGGCAAACGCGTAGCGGTAATTGGCGGCGGGAACTCCGGGGTAGAAGCCGCTATCGACCTGGCGGGCGTCGTAGAGCATGTGACCCTGCTGGAGTTTGCTCCAGAGATGAAAGCCGACCAGGTGTTGCAGGATAAAGTCCGCAGCCTGAAGAATGTCGACATCATTCTTAATGCGCAGACCACGGAAGTGAAAGGCGATGGCAGCAAAGTCACCGGCCTGCAATATCGTGACCGGGTGAGCGGTGATGAGCATCATGTCGCGCTGGCGGGGATCTTCGTCCAGATTGGCCTGCTGCCTAACACCACCTGGCTGGAAGGCGCCGTTGAGCGCAACCGCATGGGTGAGATCATCATCGATGCGAAGTGCGAAACCAATGTCAAAGGCGTATTCGCCGCTGGCGACTGCACCACCGTGCCGTACAAGCAGATTATTATCGCGGCAGGGGAAGGGGCAAAAGCGTCGCTGAGCGCCTTCGACTACCTGATCCGCACGAAAACCGCATAACAAGTCAGACAATAGACCTGCATAACAAAGAGGCTACCCTGGGGTAGCCTCTTTTTTTCTATTTCGTCATATTTACCTGACGACCATCACCGGGATATGGGCATGGCGGATCACGCTTGAGGCATTGGATCCGAGCAGGTGGGTACTGATGGACGGGTTGCGCGAGCCAATCACCACGACATCGGCGTTAATTTCGCTGGCCAGCTCGTTGACCATATCGCGCACGCTGCCGAAACGGACATGCAGCTTGATACGTGAGGGGTCAATGCTGAAATGGCTGACCATCGTCTGCAGACGAGTTTCCGCCTCATGCTGCAGGTGTTCTTCAAACCGCCGCAGATCGGCGGTAAAGCGGCTCATGGTGAAGCTCGCAGAGCCGGGTAATACGTGGAGCAGATGGATCACCCCGTCCTGCTGGGCCAGAAACTCCGCATGCCGGACGGCTTTATCGCTCAGCGCCATCTCAAAGACATCAACGGGCATAATGATAGTCTTATACATATGCAATCCTCCTTGTTCATTTGCGTCTATATCAACATATTATATGCGGATATAGTGTCATTCAGGTCGCAAAACTGTCAGTCAGGCAGGTGCAAAGCGTAAAAAAAGGTTAGCGAGGAAGGAACAGCAGAAAGAGGATGTATGGACATCCTCTGAATAAAGCGCGAAACGCCTCAGGCAGCAGGGATTAGCGGTGGAATTCGCCAGCGGCTTCCGGCTGGTACAAGAGCTCCAGCACTTCCAGGTGTGTCGATGCACCGCCCGGCAGCTCCCAGTGAATGGTGCTGCCGACTTTCAGACCCAGCAGCGCGGCGCCCACCGGCGCGAGGACGGAGAGCTGGCTGGCGCTGTCAGTCACCTGAGACGGAAACACCAGCGTCCGCACGCGCTCTTCGCCGCTGGTTAAATCGCGGAATTTTACCTTACTGTTCATGGTGACGACGTCATGCGGCATCGCTTCCGGCGCCAGCATTTGCGCGCGGTCGAGCTCGTCATTCAGGGCATCGGCAACCGGTAAGTTGGCGAAAGCCGGCTGCTCCAGCAGCCTGTCGATACGTTCGGCATCCAGTTCGTTAATGATGATTGCGGGTCTGGTCATTGCATACTCCATGTTATCCAGGAACCTGTCCGTAAAAGAAAACCCTCGCCGAAAAGGGCAAGGGTTAAGGTCCTACCATCATACTGAGAGTTGCCGGTAGTTTGAAGTGATGAAACGCACATTCAGCGTGCAACGCCCCCCGGCGGGCGGCGTTTTCTGCTCAGCACGTCGCTTTGCGCTACTGACCGACCTTGTCCAGGATAAACTGGGTTCCACAGTTGCCCGGATGGGGTTGCGGCAGAAAGGCGGACGTGGCCAGCGGGGCGTTGATGGTGGCGGCGTTGAGGGAGATTTGCATCTCGGTCAGATAGGCTGGATTACCGTTACAGGTTAATTTAAACGCCTTCACGCTTTGCGGACCCCAGGCGCGGGCCACCGCGGCATCGAAGTCGGCGCGGCTGACGGTTTGACCATAATGCTTCGCGAGGAAATCGCCTACCGGGCTATGCTTAATTTCCCCATTCAGGCGCACCATGGTGCCAAAATAGCTATCGGGATCAAAGCCGAAGCAGACGCCATGTTTGGCGTATTCGTAGCGCTCCAGGCAGGAGGTGCCGCCCGAGCCCGGCATCACGTTATTGAGTTTATTGGCCATCTCCAGCGACAGCCCGGTTTCCGCCGCCTGGCATTTGCGGTTCGCTTTCACTTCCGGCATGTTGGGCACCGGGCGCGTGGCGCAGCCGTAGCGCATCCAGCGTCGTTCATCCACCCCGCGCGCGGCAATCGACTTTGGCAGCCCGGGCCACAGGCCGTGCACGGTCAGAAAGTCGGCTTTGTTCGCGGTGTCCTGCTGCAGGCGACACTCTTCCGGTTCGCTACGGTTGCGGTCAAGCATGCTCTGACAGAATCCGGTTTGCCAGGAGAGGGCAAGAACGTAGCGGTCAAAATCAGCGTATCGCGTCGCGGTGAGCGGTTCAGCGCCGGCCTGAGTGGCGGTGAGCACAAGGGCAAGCGCGGCGAAATCCTTCCTGAACATGTTTATTCCTGATTGTGGATGGCAAAAGATAACGGGGAGTTATTAAAGCATAAAAAAGGCGCCCGCTGGCGCCTTTTCGCGTGGTTAGACCATTAGTGGACTGCGCTGCCGGGCACCAGAATCTCAGTGGCGATAATCACCACCAGCAGGCCAACCATCACCGGCACGGAGGTACGTTTGACCACTTCGAACGGCGAAATTTTTGCCATCCCGGCAACGGCGACCACCACCCCGGAGACCGGCGATATCGTGCGGCCGAGGTTAGAGGCCTGCAGCATCGGAATCGACAGATAAGCCGGATTGATGCCGGAAGAGTGCGCCAGCTTGGGGATCATCTCAACAAAAGCGTAGAACGGGGCATTACCGGAGCCGGTGGTCATTGCCGCCAGCATGGTCAGGATCACCAGCACCAGCATCAGAATAATACTGGCCGAGCCGAAGGAGGTGGCGATGGAGATCAGCCCATTGATAAAGCCGATGGTGCTTAGCCCCTGGGCGAAGACGCCGGCGGCGACCAGCAGCATCACTACGCCGGCGAAGGCGTCAGCCATCCCGCGGTAGGCGACTTCAAGCCCGCTGAAGACGTTTTTGGTGTTAAACCCGCGCAGGAACTCAAGGATCGCCGCCAGCAGCATGCAGCCGACGAGGATGGTGATAATGTGCAGTTCCGGTCCCCATTTACCATCAAAGATCAGCACGCCGATGATCGGGGTAAACGGCAGAATGGCGTACAGCGCCGGGGCGGTGGTGGTGATGTCGTTGACATCCAGCATTTCGTGGGAAATGTTCTCTTTTTTATCCAGGTAACGCTGCCAGAAGAAATGGGCGATTGCCATGCAGATAATGGCCGCGATGGAGATGGGCAGCGTGGTCTTGAAGGCAAAGTCGATCAGCGGCATTTCTGCGGCTTTAGCCGCCAGTACAACATCGCCAGAGGTAGGCGAGAGGATAATGGCCGCCGGTGAAGCGCAGATGGCTGCCGCCGCCCCGCGACTGATACCGACGTTCACCATCACCGGGAACAGCGTCGCCATCAGCAGCACGCCAAGGCCGGTCGCAGAGGAGACCGCCAGCGACATCAGGCAGGCGACAAAGTAGGCGGCAATCATCAGCAGATAGGGCGAATTAATATAGCGCAGCGGCTTTGATGCTAATTTCACCACCATATCATTGGCGCCAATATGGGTCATGTAGGTGGCGAAGCCGCACAGCATCATAATCATCATACCCAGATCGCCACCGCGGCTCATGAGTAGAATCTTAATGTATTCAATAATATCGGTGGCAGAATAACCGGTGCTGTCGGTATTGCCCGGCAAGACTTTATGCCCCAGCAGGGCGCTGACGATCAATAAGATTAAGCCCCCGACGAACAGCACCCCGGTGGCCGAGTAGCCCTTAATGATATAGCGGGCGACGCCCACAATGACCACAATCCCGATCAGGATCTCAACAAACGTCAGCATTTATTACCCCTAAGCCCAAAGAATATGTAGATAAAAAGCGTCATGCCAAATTTTAATGTGCGAATGTGCCGAAAAAACGGACAAAACTCGCTGATGCAAATCAATAAAGCGATAAGAACTACGCGTCACCCGTCTCGCCTGGATATAATCACCAGATGGATAGTTAAAAGGTTCTGATGGTCACCGGGCAAAAATCAGGAGTTTGCCTTATTTCGTTCAACCTGTATTGAGACTATCTTTGCTATTTTAGGCGGCTTTTAAATGAAAGTGGTAATGGAAAAGTGTTGATGTTACGTCGTTTTTCACTGTTTTCTCTTGGTTTTTTTGGATGGTTGTTGGTATCCGTAAACGCCAGCGCGTCGTTTTCATCGACCCTCAGCGAAGGTTACCATACCTTAAGTAATAACGTCGCGCAGACCTGGAATGAGCCGGAGCACTATGACTTGTACGTTCCAGCCATTACCTGGCACGCGCGGT
Source organism: Klebsiella sp. HMSC25G12 (assembly GCF_001807705.1). Taxonomy (NCBI): domain Bacteria; kingdom Pseudomonadati; phylum Pseudomonadota; class Gammaproteobacteria; order Enterobacterales; family Enterobacteriaceae; genus Klebsiella; species Klebsiella sp. HMSC25G12. The sequence continues at coordinate 46,843 of NZ_KV789895.1, forward strand.
TTGCCTATGATAAGGAAAAGACGGATAAGTATAACGAACGCCCCTGGGGCGCGGGCTTTGGCGTCTCGCGCTGGGATGAGAAAGGAAACTGGCACGGTCTGTACCTGATGGCGTTTAAAGATTCTTTCAATAAATGGGAGCCTATCGGCGGCTACGGCTGGGAGAAAACCTGGCGCCCGCTGACCGACCAGAACTTCCACCTTGGACTCGGCTATACCCTTGGCGTGACGGCGCGCGATAACTGGGACTACATCCCCATTCCGGTGATCTTACCATTGGCGTCAATAGGTTACGGTCCGGCGACTTTCCAGATGACCTATATTCCCGGCACCTACAATAACGGTAACGTTTACTTCGCCTGGGCTCGTATACAGTTTTAATTCGCTAAGTCTTAGCAATAAATGAGATAAGCGGTGTGTCTTGTGGAAAAACAAGGACTAAAGCGTTACCCACTAAAAAAGATAGCGACTTTTATCACTTTTTAGCAAAGTTGCACTGGACAAAAGGTACCACAATTGGTGTACTGATACTCGACACAGCATTAGTGTCGATTTTTCATATAAAGGTAATTTTGATGTCTAAGATTAAAGGTAACGTTAAGTGGTTTAATGAGTCCAAAGGATTCGGTTTCATTACTCCGGAAGATGGCAGCAAAGATGTATTCGTACACTTCTCTGCAATCCAGTCCAACGGTTTCAAAACTCTGGCTGAAGGTCAGCGTGTAGAGTTCGAAATCACTAACGGTGCCAAAGGCCCTTCTGCTGCAAACGTAATGGCTATCTAACCAACACGTCAGTAGAATATAAAAACCCGCTTAACGCGGGTTTTTTTTTGCCTGTTTTTCAGATTGTTAACGGCTGGCGGCCTGCGAGAAAAGCCAGAAGGCGACGGCCGTCATGGCAAACGAACCCAGCAAATTCACCATCACGTTGAGGAGTGCCCAGCTCACCCGCCCCTGCTGCAGGAGAAAGACCACTTCCGCCGAGAAGGTGGAGAAGGTGGTCAACCCGCCGCAGAACCCGGTGGTGATCAGGAGCTTCCACATCGGGTCAATATCCGTCAGACGGTTAAACCACGCCAGCCCGGCACCAATCACAAAGGCGCCTACCAGGTTGGCCGTCAATGTCCCAATCGGGATAGCATGATGCACAGGGTTGAGCTTCATGCCGAGCCACCAGCGCAATACGCTGCCGGTGCCACCGCCAATAAAAACGGCGCAAAGAAGTTGAAACACGGTTGTTTCCTGCTATTTGATATAAGAGAACCTCAAGTGTAGCGCGCGACGGGCGCGATTGGCTATTCATAACCTGACCGGAGAAAAACATGCGGGTAGCGGCAGGACAATTTGCCGTCACGCCAGTATGGCGGACGAATGCGCAGACCTGTGTGGCGATGATGCAACAGGCTGCGCGTGAAGGGGCGGCGCTGCTGGTGCTGCCAGAGGCGTTACTGGCGCGAGATGACAACGACCCGGATATGTCAGTGAAATCGGCTCAGCCGCTGGATGGGGCGTTTTTGCAGTTGCTGCTGGCTGAGAGCGGGCGTAACCGTTTGACCACGGTCCTGACGCTGCATGTGCCGTCGGCAGAAGGCCGTGCGACCAATACGCTGGTGGTCTTGCGGGATGGCGAAGTAATAGCCCATTATCACAAACTGCATTTATACGACGCCTTCGCAATGCAGGAGTCGCGGCGGGTGGATCCTGGCCAGCAGATCCCGCCGGTAATTGAAGTGGCGGGGTTACGCGTTGGCCTGATGACCTGCTACGATCTTCGCTTCCCGGAACTGGCCCTATCGCTGGCGCTGAACGGAGCTGAGCTGCTGGTACTGCCCACCGCATGGGTGAGAGGGCCACAGAAAGAGCACCACTGGGCGACGCTGTTGGCGGCGCGCGCGCTCGATACGACCTGCTATATCGTGGCGGCAGGCGAATGCGGGACGCGGAATATTGGTCAGAGCCGCATTGTTGACCCGCTGGGAACGACGCTGGCGGGGGCCGGGAGCGAACCGCAGCTGATCTTTGCCGATCTCTCCGCCGAGCACCTTGCGCGGGTTCGCGAGCGTTTGCCGGTACTGCAGAACCGACGATTTGCGCCACCGCAATTATTGTGATGTTTTTTTAAACAGGGCTTGATTCACCTTGTTACAGATTGCTATTGTGTCCGCGCGTCAAATACCCGTATTGTTTATCCTAATAATTCGCTGTGCACGTCAGGACGGACACCCCTGCGCTAACTCCTTCAGGGGGAAGGCTCTGGGCCGAATCACGCAGCCCACGCACAGGTGGATTACAATATGACGGATAAATGCGTGTATGATGGCGTATTCGCAGCTTGTATAGAGAAGAAGGTTAGCTATGGGTGAGATTAGTATTACCAAACTGCTGGTAGTCGCAGCACTGATTATCTTAGTGTTTGGTACCAAGAAATTACGTACGCTGGGCGGCGACCTGGGTTCGGCTATCAAGGGCTTTAAAAAGGCCATGAACGAGGATGACGATAGCGCGAAGAAAGCCACCGTGGAAGAAGAAGCGCCGGCGCAGAAGATCTCTCATAAAGAGTAATTGATCCGATGCGTCCCCCCGGAGGGATGCTGGCGGAACGGCGAAGAGGCCGCGACGAATATCGTTGCGGCCTTTGTCGTTTTTGGCGATGCCGCGCAGAAAAGATGCAACGAACTGTTACGAAAACGCGAAGCAGAGGAAGCGGAGAGGGGCCGCTGCGGCGAAAAGGCGCGCAGCGGCAGAAGCGGCAATTACTTCACTTCCATTCCTTTAGCCTGCAGGTCGGCATGATAGGAAGAGCGAACGAAGGGACCGCAGGCGGCGTGGGTGAAGCCCATCGCCATCGCTTCCGCTTTCATCTCTTCGAACTCTTCCGGGCTGACGTAGCGCTGTACTGGCAGGTGGTGACGGCTCGGCTGCAGATACTGGCCTAACGTCAGCATGGTGACGCCATGGCGGCGCAGGTCGCGCATCACTTCAATGATCTCGTCGTTGGTTTCGCCCAGACCGACCATCAGGCCAGATTTCGTCGGGATCTCCGGATGCGCTTCTTTAAAACGCTCCAGCAGCTTCAGCGACCAGTTGTAATCCGCGCCCGGACGCACCTGACGATAGAGACGAGGTACGTTTTCGAGGTTATGGTTGAAGACATCCGGCGGGGTTACCGTCAGAATATCAAGCGCGCGATCCATGCGGCCGCGGAAATCCGGAACCAGCGTTTCGATCTTAATCGACGGGTTTTTCTCGCGAATGGCGCTGATGCAGTCGGCAAAATGCTGTGCGCCGCCATCACGCAGGTCGTCACGGTCCACTGAAGTGACCACGACGTAGCGCAGACCCATATCAGCGATGGTTTGCGCCAGCTTCTGTGGTTCGTTCGCATCTGGTGCAACCGGGCGCCCGTGCGCGACATCGCAGAACGGGCAGCGACGGGTACAGATCGCGCCAAGGATCATAAAGGTCGCGGTACCGTGGTTGAAGCATTCTGCAAGGTTCGGGCAGGAGGCTTCTTCACACACGGAGTGCAGGCCGTTCTTACGCATCGCTGCTTTGATACCCTGGATACGGGACGAATCTGCCGGAAGTTTGATTTTCATCCATTCCGGTTTTCTGAGCAGAGCTTCACGCTCAGTTGCCACGTTTTTCACCGGGATAAGGGCCATTTTATCGGCGTCGCGGTACTTAACACCGCGTTCCATCACAATGGGTTTACTCATAGCGTGCGTGTTCCAGTTGCGAGTCACGAAGGAAAGCGAATTAATTCAATGAAATGTTGCAATTATCAACTATTTTTGAATCAAGAGCAGGCAGTATACCATTGAAAAGGGGCAGAAAGCAGCCTGCCTGCCTCGCAAATTGTAAAATAGTTGTTGTTTTATCCTTTTCCTTTCCGTGCGCTACGCCTTAAACGCCTGGATTACCGTCTCGATAATTTCTTTCAGCAATGGCTCCTTCCCGCTTTGCTTATTGTAGTGCAGCGCAACATTAATTTTTTCGTCCTGCAGGGAGTGAAAATCCAGGGTTTGCAGTGGCCAGAGCCGGGATACCATGGCGAACAGGCGCTCGGTGGTCAGCCCCAGCATGTCGCTCTCGGCGATCATGGCTGCCTGGGTCAGCAGGTTAAAGGTGCTGAATCCGCAGCGTCGTTCGCCCATCTCTTCCTGCAGGCGGCGGTGAAGGGTGGGGTAGCGCTGGCCTTCCGGAAGCAGCAGCGCAAATTCATACTGAGCGAGATGGGCTTCATCCTGTGGGCCGTGCAGCGCAGGGTGCTCAGCACGGCAGTACATCCGTACCCGATCCTGGTACAGCACATGATGGCTTATCGCCTGGCCGCTGTGCAGATGAGTGTCAATTAACAGATCCACCTGGCGCTGGTCGAGCTGCCGCGCGGCGTCGGTGATGGCGATGTTGTGCAACAGGATCTGCGGAAAGGCCGGTTTTAGCGCACTGGCCACGATGGGTATCAGTAGCGCCCCCATGCCTGGCGTGGTGGCGATAGTGATCACCCGCTGCTGGTGGGGGCTACCAGCGATATCCAGCGCACTGAGGAAAGCCTCCATACCCCGGCTGATGTACTGATGAAGATGGGTAGCATACGCGGTGGGCATCACACCTTGCCCCTTGCGGATAAACAGCGGGTCAGGAAAAAGCGCCCGCAGTTTGTTAATCGACTGGCTAATAGCCGATGGCGTGATATTCAGTATCTTAGCGGCGTTGACGATGCCTTTATGGACGTAAACGGCTTCGAAGATGGTTAACAGGTTGAGGTCAATATTGCGCAGGATGCGAAACATCTGGCGGTCATAACGTTCATCCTGTCGTTCAGGGGATTCTGACGGAGACGTATTCTCTGGCACGCGATGAGTCCGGTTGGGAATGATAGGGCAAGTATAGCGGCCCACCGCCTCCCGTACGTGACAATTGATTGCAAAAATAATGTGTTAATCGTTTAGCGCCCCGCTGCCTGCGGGGCGCTGATCTACCGTTTACTGCTGGGGGAGATATTCGTGCGGGGGATGGTTCAGCAGCGCCAGCAGATTGGCGACCAGCCGCGGGGCGACCGTCTCTGGAGTCACCTCTGGCTGCCACTGGCGCATTTGCGTCATCTCCATGCCGGCATAGCCGCAGGGATTGATGCGCAGAAATGGCGCGAGATCCATCGCGATATTGAGCGCCAGACCGTGGAAAGAGCACCCTTTGCGGATCCGCAGTCCCAGTGAGCAGATTTTGCGATCGCCGACGTAGACCCCTGGGGCATCGGCGCGGGGATGCGATTCGATGCCATACTCGGCCAGGGTATTAACGACCGTTTGCTCCAGCAGCGTCACCAGCTCGCGCACACCCAGCTTGCGGCGTTTAAGGTTCAACAGAACATACATTACCTGCTGTCCTGGACCGTGATAGGTCACCTGGCCGCCGCGATCGCTCTGGATCACCGGAATATCGCCGGGCACCAGCACGTGTTCCGCTTTGCCTGCCTGGCCCTGAGTGAAGACCGGGTGATGTTCCACCAGCCAGATCTCGTCGAGGGTGTCTTCATCGCGGGCGTCGGTGAATTCATGCATCGCCTGCGAGATGGGTTCGTATGGTTGCAGGCCAAGCTGCCGGATAAGAATTTTATTGTGCTGCAAAACAACATCTCCGCCGGGAAGAGAGGACTCAGGGCGGGGAGTATATCACAGCAGGGCGGAAGGGGATGAAAGGACCCGGCACGGCGGCCGGGTCGGGGAAAAGGTTACAGCACCATCCGTACGATATCGATATTGCCTAACTCTTCGTACAGCGTTTCCACCTGCTCAATGTGGGTGGCGTTGATGGTGATGGAGACCGAGTGGTAGTTACCTTTGCTGCTCGGTTTTACTGACGGCGAGTAATCACCAGGCGCATGGCGCTGTACCACTTCCACCACCTGATCAACCAGCTCCGGCAACGCCTGTCCCATTACTTTGTAAGTAAAGGGGGTAGGGAATTCCAGCAGTTCGTTAAGTTTGGTTTTCATGTCAGCTCCGGTGTTACGACAAAATAATAACTCCCACCAAGGGCGGGAGTTATCAGGTTACTTGGATAAATAGTATATGGGGATGGAAATCACACTTTCAAGTGTTCAATTTTTAACCAAACCAGTGGTGGAACATTAACTTAATGTAATCAATAATTTTGCCAAAGAAATTCCCTTCCGGGATTTCCTGCAGCACCACCAGCGGGCGCTGATCGATAGTTTTACCATCCAACTGGAAGTTGATGGTGCCGACCACCTGGTTTTTCTGCAGCGGGGCGTGCAGTTCAGTGTTATTCAGCACATAGCTGGCTTTCAGATCTTTCATCCGGCCACGCGGGATGGTCAGGTAGACATCTTTATCCACCCCCAGCGAGGCGCGATCGCTGTCACCGAACCAGGCCGGTTCGGAAGCAAACTCTTTGCCGGCTTTGATCGGGTTGACGGTTTCAAAGAAGCGGAAGCCCCAGGTCAGCAGTTTTTTGCTTTCCGACTCACGACCTTTGAAAGTACGTCCGCCCATCACCGCCGAGATAAGACGCATCTGGCCTTCGGTGGCAGAGGCGACGAGGTTGTAGCCCGCTTTGTCGGTATGACCCGTTTTGATGCCGTCGACGTTCAGGCTGTTATCCCACAGCAGGCCGTTACGGTTCAGCTGGCGGATGCCGTTGAAAGTGAACTCTTTCTCACGATAGATAGAGTACTCGTTCGGCACATCGCGGATCAGCGCCTGGCCAATCAGCGCCATGTCGCGCGCGGAACTGTACTGTCCGTCAGCATCGAGGCCGTGAACGGTCTGGAAATGGGTGTTTTTCAGGCCCAGGGCGTTAACATAGTTGTTCATCAGGCTGACGAAGGCGTCCTGGCTACCGGCAACATAGTCGGCCATGGCCACGCAGGCATCGTTACCCGACTGCAGGTTGATACCCCGGATCAGCTGCGAAACCGGAACCTGCATCCCCGGCTTGAGGAACATCAGAGAAGAGCCTTTGAAAACCGGGTTGCCGGTGGCCCAGGCATCGTTGCCGACAGTGACCAGATCGGACTCTTTGAATTTACCCGCTTTCATCGCCTGACCGATGACATAGCTGGTCATCATTTTGGTCAGACTGGCCGGGTCGCGACGGGAGTCGGCGTTATTTTCCGCCAACACTTTGCCGGAGTTGTAATCAATAAGCACCCAGGATTCGGCGTCAATCTGCGGGGCGCCTGGGATCATCGTTTTGATATTCAGGTCATCGGCGCGGGCAGCGGAGGAGAGCGCTGCAACGGAGAGCGCCGTGATGAGTAAACGAGCGGTGAAAGAGGTCTTCATGGTCAGAACAACGGCATCCGTGATGGAGTTAAAAAAAGTGCCTTACTATAGCAAATGCTCTGCGGGCCAGCATCCGACATTGCGCATGAGTTTGTTAATGACTTTTACATGCGCAAGGTGAACGGGCTGCCCGCGGCGTTTAGTTGGCGCGAGTAATAAAGGACTGCAGCTGCGCTTCGCTTTGCAGGCGCTGCTGAACGGCGCTGGCCTGCGCCTTATCAGCAAACGGGCCCAGCTGAATACGCCATACCGCGCCGTTTTGCGTGACCCGGCCTGGCACCGAGAACTGCTGGCTCAGGCGCTGCTGATACTGCTGCGCCCGCGCCTGGTCGCTCACTGCGCCAACCTGGACGACAAAATTACCGCTGGCGCTGGAGGTGGCGGTAGAGGAGGCGGCAACGGCGCTGGCGGTCGCGGCAGTGGCCGCTGTCGCCGCTACGCTACCCTGGATGGAGCCTGGCGCGGTGACGGGAGCCGTTTGCGTCGCGACGGCAGCAGCAGGGGCCGCAGTGGCAGCGGTCGTGGCTGCCGGCTCGCTACTCTCCAGCACGCCGCTGTTCAGCGGCGTCGGGGCACCGAGGAAACCGCCGCTGTTCACCGGCGCGCCGACGCCGTCTTCCGGCTTCAGCGTGCTGTTGCTGATCGGGCGAACGTCGGCAGGCGCAGGCTGGTTCATACCTGTGGCGTCACCGCCGTCCAGATTCGGTCGGGCGGGCAGGGCGTACGTCTGTTTGGCGACGGTGGTGCAGGCCATTCCCGGACCGGAAAGCGAACCGTCAGGCGCAACGATGATGGGGTCGATACGCACCTTGGTGTTGTTCGAGGTGTTCAGACGGTCAGCAGACGCACGGGAGAGCGAGATAACGCGATCGTTACCATACGGGCCGCGATCGTTAATCCGCACGACGATCATGCGGCCGTTAGCGAGGTTGGTGATCCGCGCATAGCTCGGGATTGGCAGCGTGGGGTGCGCCGCGGTCAACTGGGTCGGATCGAAGGTTTCGCCGCTGGCGGTCAGGTTACTGTTAGGTTCCGCGTCATAGATCGCCGCAAAACCAGCCTGCGTAAAGTTGGCCGGATCCTGAACGATTTTATAGCTTTTACCGTCGCGCTCATAATCCTGATTCGCCGTGGCGTTCGGCGTTTCATACTGCGGATCGGCGCCGCTGATCTCAACCGTCGGGCCATTACAGACGGCCGGCTGTGGAGTACTGACCGTTTTTTGTTGCACGTCATCACTCGAACATGCCGCCAGCAGCCCCGCTGCTATGCAGATCCCCAGCCATTGCTTACGCATTGCAAACCCCTTTAAACGCTTTTCGACAACATTTTTCTGTGGGTATGGATCGACATCACGATACCAAACCCGGCCATCAATACGATCAGGGCGGAGCCCCCGTAGCTCACCAGCGGCAACGGTACGCCCACCACCGGTAAAATACCACTCACCATACCAATATTTACGAAGACATAAACGAATAAAATCAACATTAAACCACCGGCCATGACCCGGCCAAAGGTGGTTTGCGCCTGGGCGGCGATCCACAGCCCGCGCATGATCAGCAGAATATAGAGCGCCAGCAGGATCAGCACACCAATCAGCCCCAGCTCTTCGGCCAGCACGGCGAAGATAAAGTCGGTGTGGCGTTCCGGCAGGAACTCCAGCTGCGACTGCGTGCCGTGCAGCCAGCCTTTGCCGCGCAGACCGCCGGAGCCAATGGCAATTTTAGACTGAATAATGTGATAGCCGGCGCCCAGCGGGTCGGTTTCCGGGTCGAGGAGCATCATCACGCGCTGGCGCTGATAGTCATGCATCAGGAAGAACCACAGGATCGGTATAAAGGCGGCGACCAGCACCACGGCGATCCCGATAAGACGCCAGCTTAGACCGGAAAGGAACAGCACAAACAGCCCGGAGAGGGCGATCAGAATCGAGGTGCCGAGGTCGGGCTGCGCTGCCACCAGCAGGGTCGGCAGGAAGATCAGCACCAGCGCAATCGCGGTGTTCTTCAGCGACGGCGGACAGACGTCGCGGTTAATAAAGCGCGCGACCATCAGCGGCACGGCGATTTTCGCTATCTCCGACGGCTGAAAGCGGACGATACCGAGATCCAGCCAGCGCTGCGCCCCTTTGGAGATAGCGCCGAAAGCATCAACGGCCACCAGCAGAATAATACAGAAAATATAAAGATAGGGCGCCCAGCCTTCATAGACCCGCGGTGGGATCTGCGCCATGACGATCATGATCACCACGCCCATGGCGATCTGGCCGATTTTACGTTCCATCATGCCGACGTCCTGACCGCTGGCGCTCCAGATAACCAGCGCGCTGTAGGTCAGTAGCGCCAGCAGGATCAGCAGCATGGTGGGGTCAAGATGGATTTTATCCCACAGCGATTTTTTGTTCGGATTATCCGTCATTATTGATCCTCCCCTGCGGTGACCGCCGGGTTTTCGCTTGGCAGCGTGGTGTTGTTATCGCCCAGCATAATGTGATCAAGGATTTGTCGCATAATGGTGCCGACCGCCGGGCCGGCGCCGCCGTTTTCCAGGATCATCGCCACGGCAACCTGAGGGTTGTTATAAGGCGCAAACGCCGTCATCAGTTTATGGTCGCGCAGACGTTCAGAGATGCGGTGCGCGTTATAGGTTTCGTTGGCCTTCAGGCCGAACACCTGGGCGGTACCGGACTTGGCCGCGATCTTATACGGCGCGCTGGCGAAATATTTGTGCGCGGTGCCGTTGCCGCGGTTGGCCACGCCGAACATGCCGTCTTTGGCGATTTCCCAGTAGCCGGAATGGATGTCGCCCACCGGCGGCTCATGCGGCTGAACCCACGGAACGGGCTTGCCGTCTTCCACGGTGCTTTGCAGCAGGTGCGGCACTTTCACCACCCCGTCGTTAATCAGGATCATCAGCGCCTTGTTCATCTGGATGGGGGTGGCAGTCCAGTACCCCTGACCGATGCCCACCGGAATGGTGTCCCCCTGGTACCAGGGTTTCTTGAAGCGCTTGAGCTTCCATTCGCGGGTTGGCATGTTGCCCGAGCGCTCTTCAGAAAGGTCGATACCGGTGTAGTGGCCGTAGCCAAACTTGCTCATCCACTCAGAGAGGCGATCGATGCCCATGTCATAGGCGACCTGATAGAAATAGGTATCCGCAGACTCCTCCAGCGCTTTGGTGACGTTCAGGTGGCCGTGGCCCCATTTTTTCCAGTCACGATAGCGTTTATCGGAGCCAGGCAGCTGCCACCAGCCTGGGTCGAACAGGCTGGTATTGCGGGTGATCACCCCGGCGCTCAGCGCCGAGACGGCGACGTACGGTTTTACCGTTGACGCCGGCGGGTAGACCCCCTGCGTCGCGCGGTTGACCAGCGGCGTGTTCGGATCGTTGAGCAGGCCGGAGTAATCTTTACTGGAGATGCCGTCGACGAACAGGTTCGGGTCATAGCTTGGCGTAGATACCAGCGCCAGAACGGCCCCGGTACGCGGATCGGTGACCACCACGGCGGCACGGCTACCGGCCAGCAGGGTTTCGATATACTGCTGCAGCTTGAGATCGAGAGTGAGGTAGATATCGCGTCCGGCCTGCGGCGGCACCTCTTTCAGTTGTCGAATAACGCGGCCGCGGTTGTTCACTTCAACCTCTTCGTAGCCGGTCTGACCGTGCAGGACATCCTCATAATAACGCTCAATACCCAGCTTACCGATGTCGTGGGTCGAGGCGTAGTTAGCCAGCTTGCCTTCTTTGTCGAGGCGGTCGACGTCTTTATCGTTAATTTTTGAGACGTAGCCAATGACGTGCGTCAGCGCCGAGTTATAGGGATAATAACGACGCTTGTAGCCTTTGACTTCCACGCCGGGAAAGCGGTACTGGTTGACGGCAAAGCGGGCAACCTGCACTTCACTGAGGTTGACCTTTACCGGAATCGAGGTAAAGCGATGGGAGCGTGCGCGCTCCTTTTTGAAGCCGGCGATATCATCGTCGGTTAAATCGACGACGTCACGCAGCGCATCCAGCGTCTGCTGCACGTTATCGACTTTCTCCGGCATCATCTCCAGCTGATAAATGGTGCGGTTAAGCGCCAGCGGGGTGCCGTTGCGATCGTAAATAATGCCGCGGCTCGGCGGGATCGGTACCAGCTTGATGCGGTTTTCGTTCGAACGCGTCTGATAATCATTGAAGCGAACGATTTGCACATTGTACAGGTTGGCGACCAGAACGCCGGTAAGCAGCAAAATCCCCAAAAAAGCGACCAGCGCCCGGCGCACGAACAGCGAGGATTCAGCCGTATAGTCGCGGAAAGAATTCTGTAATTTCATTCGCTGCTTAGTCTACCCTGATCATCATTACTCACGGTGGTACGGGTGGTTGGTGGTAATGCTCCACGCCCGATACAGACTCTCGGCCACCAGTACGCGCACCAGCGGGTGAGGTAAGGTGAGGGTGGAGAGCGACCAACTCTGTTCCGCCGCTGCTTTACAGGCTGGAGAGAGGCCTTCCGGGCCGCCTACCAGCAAACTGACGTCGCGCCCGTCCTGTTTCCAGCGTTCCAGTTCGCGCGCCAGCTGCGGCGTATCCCATGGTTTTCCCGGAATATCCAGGGTCACGATACGGTTCTTACCGGCAGCGGCCAACATCATCTCGCCCTCTTTTTCGAGGATGCGCTTGATATCGGCGTTCTTGCCGCGTTTACCGGCGGGGATCTCCACCAGTTCAAACGGCATATCTTTGGGAAAACGGCGCAGATACTCGCTAAAGCCGGTCTGTACCCAGTCCGGCATTTTGGTGCCAACGGCCACCAGCTGCAACTTCACGCATTAACTCCAGAGTTTTTCCAGCTCGTACAGACGACGGCTCTCTTCCTGCATGACGTGAACCATCACGTCGCCGAGGTCGACGACGATCCAGTCGGCGGCGGCTTCCCCTTCAACGCCCAGCGGCAGCATGCCGGCGGCGCGGGATTCCTGAACCACGTGGTCAGCGATGGACATCACGTGACGGGTAGAGGTGCCGGTGCAGATAATCATGCAATCGGTGATGCTGGATTTGCCATGTACATCAATGGCGACGATGTCCTGACCTTTCAGGTCATCAATTTTGTCGATAACAAAATCCTGGAGTGCTTTACCCTGCAAGTGTTCCCCCTGGGTGCATGAAGATTGATAATGATAAAGAGCCTGACAGTATACCTGAACTGATGAAAAAGTCGGGTGAAATGTCTGTCGGCAGGCGTTCGTGGCGGGGTATCATCCCATCCCTCGCCGCGGATTGCATCGCCATTTTTGTAAAACAATTTCTGCAAACATGCTGTGGCGGATGCTGCCCGGCAGCGGAGAATAGCAGCCTGCTCTGGCCTGTCAATGGTCTGGCGGGAATTCTTCTTGCGGCTGCCAGACGGCCTGGCTATTTAATACGCGCAGGGTGGTGAAATCGTCGCGCATATCGAGGAGGCTCCAGGCGCCATGGGCAATCGGGAAATGCCACATCGCCGCCGCGGGCATCTGCAACAGCAGGGCCGTCAGCAGGCTCAGGACGCCCTGATGGCCGACAATCAGCAGGTGGTCAAGATGGCGGCAGTCGGCCAGCGTTGTGGTGAATTCGCTGACGCGGCGGGCAAAATTCTGAAAGCTTTCGCCGTTGGTGGGGGCCACGTGCTGCCAGTCAGCACACCACGCGGCATAGTTTTGTGCATCCTCCCGCTGGAGATCGCGATGATGACGCATCTCCCAGTCGCCGAAAAACATTTCATTGAGCGCGGCATGGCACTCACGCGGGATATGGCGATCGCCAAGCAGCAGATCGGCCGTCCTCGCGGTACGCGCCAGCTCGCTACAGATGACTTTGTCGAAAGGTACTGCCCGCAGCCGTTCGCCGAGCGCTCGCGCCTGGGCGACGCCGCGTGGCGTCAGCGGAGTGGGGGCGTGGCCGCTGTATAACCCGGCAACGTTGGCTTCGGTTTCGCCGTGGCGAACTAACCATAATTTCATGATGATGCTCAGACAGGCGGTGGAGACGTGGCGCTACGATAGCGCTTTTTTAGCGTCGGGCCCAGTCCGGGGTCAGCAATAGAGTCCCTGCTCGCGGATGTAGTCCAGCACGGTGGCCGGCAGCATCTCGGCGCAGGATTCCCCGCGCTCGAGGCGCTGGCGGATAATCGTCGCCGAGATATCGAACCACGGCGTCTCCGCCAGGTAGATGGCCCCGGCGGGGCGGTTATGCAGGCGCTCTACGTCGTGGGTTAAGTGACGGTCCAGCCACTGCTGATCCGCGTCGTGCGCCATGGTCAGCGGGTAACCCGGGCGGCGGCAGACGATCAGATGAACGTTATCAAGGATGGTTTCATAGCGGTGCCAGGTGGGGAAGGTGAGCAACGAATCCTGGCCGATGATAAACGCCAGCGGTTTTTCTGACCCCTGCTCCTGCCTCCATGCCTGCAGCGTGTCTGCTGTCCAGGAGGGGGTGTCACGCTGCAACTCGCGTTCGTCGAGCGTGAACAGCGGTTTATCGGCAATCGCCAGCTTAAGCATATGCACACGCTGGGCGCTGGTGGCTTCCGGCTGGGGACGGTGCGGCGGGACGTTGTTAGGCATGATGATGACCTTGCTCAGGCCAATCTGATTCGCCAGGATCTCGACCGGCTTGAGGTGACCATAATGCACCGGATCGAAGGTGCCGCCATAGATTGCCTGTAACTGAGTCATATCAACCATCAATAAAAACGTCCGCCAGGGCTTTGTGGCAGAGCAACAACGAAAGACTTTCCAGTTCGGGCCAGACGTCGTGCCCGTAATCCTGTTTAAAGGTCAGTTCCGCGCGGGTCAGGAGGGTCACCGCCTGGCGCAACTGTTCCCCGCTCAGTCGGGCGAGGGCATCGCTGAGCAGCTGACGGCGGTTTTGCCAGACCCGATGTTTATCAAAAAGCGAGCGCAGCGGCGTGTGCGTCGACTGGCGTTTGAGCGTGACCAGCAGCAGCAGCTCCCGCTGTAGCGTACGCAGCAGGATCGCCGGCTCGCAGCCTTCAAGGCGGAGCTGTTGCAGAACATGTAGCACGCGCTTGCTTTTGCCTGCCAGTAGCGCATCGACCCAATGGTAAGGGGTAAAGTGGGCGGCATCGTTTACCGCCTGCTCAACCCGGGGCAGGGTCAGCTTACCGTCCGGCCAGAGCAGCGCCAGACGCTCCAGCGCCTGCGCCAGCGCCAGCAGATTACCTTCGTAACAGTAGCACAGCAGCTGACTGGCCGCGTCGTCGAGCTGCAGCTGATGCTGTTTGGCCCGGGCGGCCAGCCAGCGCGGCAGCTGCGCGTATTCCGGCGTCTGGCAACTGACCTGGACGGCCCGCTGCGCCAGGGCGGTAAGCCACGCGGCATTCTCCTGGGCTTTGGTCAGCTTATTCCCGCGAACTATCAGCAGCAGGTCGTCGTGCAGCAGGCCGATCAGGGTCGCCAGCTGTTCGTTGATCGCCGCGTTAGGGCCGTTTTCCGGCAGGATTAGCAGCAGCGTTTGCCGGCTGGAGAACAGACTCAACGCCTGGCTTAACGCGAAAATCGCCTGCCAGTCGGTACTGTTATCGATGGTGAAGGTGTGGTGCTCGGTAAAGCCCTGGGCGGCAGCGGCTTCGCGAATGGCGTCCTGGCTTTCCTGCAACAGCAGGGGATCGTTGCCAAGCAGCAGATAGGCCGCGCGCAGCCCTTCAGTGAGCTGCGCGCGGAGTTGTTCCGGGTACAACCGAATCATCATTGACCCAGAGTGGTGGAGACGCGGTTACCCGAGGAAGCCGGTGCCGTGCTGCCGGCGACCGGTTTCTCTTCCTGCTGGGTTGCTTCAACATCTGCAACCTGCACGCTCGGCAGCTTACGAATCAGCTGTTCCGCCGCTTTGTCGTACATTTCCTGGATAATCATATCCTGCTCGGCGTCTTTCGCTAACGCCGCCTGCGGGTTATCGAAGAACGAACGATAGACCTTGGTGGTAATCGGATAGATATCGTGACCCGGGATCAGGACGCTGGCATGAACGGTCATGACCATCTGATATTCCGCGGTACGACCATCCTGGAACACCGAGGCGGTATCTTTCTGAATCGACGAACCATCGAGGCGCAGAGAAGGAACATCTTTACGCAGCGTGCTGGCGTCGATCAGGTCCACGCCATTAAGACGCAGCTGATTACGTACCGCGCGACTTAACGGTCCGTTCGGATCGCTCGACTGAAGAATCATGGTTTTCATGGTGGTGGGCACCTTCGTAGTGCTACGCAGATGCCAGCCACAGCCGGCGGTGACAAGCACCGCCAGGGATAACAACATTGTTACCAGATATCGCACGCTTCCTCCCGCGCTTAGCCAACGACCAGATTGAGCAGTTTACCCGGAACGTAAATCACTTTACGCACGGTTTTACCGTCGAGATATTTCGCGACCAGATGCTCCTGGCCGGCACGCTCGCGGACCTGCTCTTCAGTTGCATCTACCGCAACGGTAATTTTACCACGAACTTTGCCATTGACCTGGACGACGACGAGGGTGCTGTCTTCCACCATCGCGCTTTCATCCGCCACCGGCCACGGCGCGTTGTCGATATCGCCTTCGCCGTTCAGCTCGCGCCACAGGGTGAAGCTGGCGTGCGGGGTGAACGGGTTCAGCATACGCACCACCGCCAGCAGCGCTTCCTGCATCAGGGCACGATCCTGTTCGTCTTCCTGCGGCGCTTTCGCCAGCTTGTTCATCAGCTCCATGATCGCCGCGATGGCGGTGTTGAAGGTCTGACGACGGCCGATGTCATCGGTCACTTTGGCGATCGTTTTGTGAATATCGCGACGCAGCGCTTTCTGATCTTCACTCAGCGCCGCCACGTTCAGTGCCGCAACGTCCCCTTTGGTGGTGTGCTCGTAGACCAGTTTCCAGACGCGTTTCAGGAAGCGGTTAGCCCCTTCAACGCCAGATTCCTGCCACTCGAGGGTCATATCCGCCGGGGACGCAAACATCATGAACAGACGCACGGTATCCGCGCCATAACGCTCAACCATCACCTGCGGGTCGATGCCGTTGTTTTTCGACTTGGACATCTTGCTCATGCCGGTGTACACCAGCTCATGGCCTGCCGCGTCTTTCGCTTTCACGATGCGGCCTTTTTCGTCGCGCTCAACGATGGCGTCAACCGGGGAAACCCAGTTACGTTCGCCGTTTTCGCCTACATAGTAGAAGGCGTCAGCCAGCACCATGCCCTGGCACAGCAGCTGCTTCGCCGGCTCATCGGAGTTGACCATGCCCGCGTCGCGCATCAGCTTGTGGAAGAAGCGGAAGTAGAGCAGGTGCATGATGGCGTGTTCGATACCGCCGATGTAGATATCTACCGGCAGCCAGTAGTTGGCCGCTTTCGAATCCAGCATCCCTTCCTGATACTGCGGGCAGGTGTAGCGCGCATAGTACCAGGAGGATTCCATAAAGGTGTCAAAGGTGTCGGTTTCACGCAGCGCCGGCTGACCGTTAACGGTGGTCTTCGCCCATTCAGGATCGGCTTTGATCGGGCTGGTGATGCCGTCCATGACCACATCTTCCGGCAGGATCACCGGCAGTTGATCTTCCGGGGTCGGCAGCACGGTGCCATCTTCCAGGGTCACCATCGGGATCGGCGCACCCCAGTAGCGTTGACGGGACACACCCCAGTCACGCAGACGGTAGTTAATTTTACGCTCGCCTACGCCCATGGCTGCCAGTTTGTCGGCAATGGCGTTGAAGCCGGCTTCATAATCGAGGCCGCTGAACTCGCCGGAGTTAAACAGGACGCCTTTCTCGGTCAGCGCCTGCGCGGAGAGATCCGGCTCGCTGCCGTCAGCGGCGAGGATAACCGGCTTGATGTTCAGACCGTACTTGCTGGCGAACTCATAGTCACGCTGGTCGTGACCCGGAACGGCCATGACCGCGCCGGTGCCATATTCCATCAGCACGAAGTTTGCCGCCCAGACAGGAATTTCTTCGCCGGTCAGCGGGTGAATGGCTTTAAACCCGGTATCGACGCCTTTTTTCTCCATCGTCGCCATGTCGGCTTCGGCTACTTTGGTATTACGGCATTCGTCGATAAAGGCAGCCAGCGCCGGATTGTTCGCTGCAGCCTGCTGCGCCAGCGGGTGACCCGCCGCGACAGCCAGGTAGGTGCAGCCCATAAAGGTGTCCGGACGGGTGGTGTAGACGGTCAGCTTATCGGCGTAGTTGTTGACGTCAAAGGAGATTTCCACCCCTTCGGAACGGCCGATCCAGTTGCGCTGCATGGTCTTTACGGTGTCTGGCCAGTGATCCAGTTTATCCAGATCGTTCAGCAGTTCATCGGCGTAGGCGGTGATTTTAATAAACCACTGCGGGATCTCTTTACGCTCGACTTTGGTATCGCAGCGCCAGCAGCAGCCGTCGATAACCTGTTCGTTGGCCAGTACGGTCTGGTCGTTCGGGCACCAGTTCACCGCGGAGGTTTTCTTGTATACCAGCCCTTTTTTGTACAGCTCGGTGAAGAACTTCTGCTCCCAGCGGTAGTATTCCGGGGTGCAGGTCGCCAGCTCGCGGCTCCAGTCATAGCCAAAACCCAGCATTTTGAGCTGGTTTTTCATGTAGGCGATGTTGTCGTAGGTCCACGGTGCTGGCGCGGTGTTGTTTTTCACTGCCGCGCCTTCCGCCGGCAGACCAAACGCATCCCAGCCAATCGGCTGCAGGACGTTTTTGCCCAGCATACGCTGGTAGCGGGCAATCACGTCGCCGATGGTGTAGTTACGCACGTGACCCATGTGTAGTCGACCAGAAGGATAAGGAAGCATCGACAGGCAGTAATACTTCTCTTTGCTCTCGTCTTCAGTTACTTCAAATGTACGATTTTCGTCCCAGTGAAGCTGGACTTTCGATTCTATCTCTTCCGGGCGGTATTGCTCTTGCATGGCAGCCAGTGGTCCTGTTTTCAATACAGCTACAAAATGTAGCCAATGGATGTGTTATTTCAGATCGGCATAGCATAGCCCAAACGCCCCCGTCAAAACAGCCTTTCGCACATTAACATCGGCAAAAGCCGCGCTGATTATTTCGCGACTCTGTGGCTTGTCAGACACAGCGGGAGAGGAATAAGGTCTATTATCAGAAGACGTTAACCACACCGGAGGCGAAATGATGAACAAGGTTGCTCAATATTACCGTGAACTGGTCTCCTCGCTCAGCGAACGGCTCCGCCATGGAGAGCGCGATATCGACGCGCTGGTGACACAGGCGCGGGAAAAAATCGCCCGCGCCGGCGATCTCACGCAGAGCGAGATCGAGTCGGTGATTGCGGCAGTAAAACGCGATCTCGAGGAGTTTGCCCGCAGCTACGAAGAGAGTCATGAAGACGAGAGCGACAGCGTGTTTATGCGGGTGATCAAAGAGAGCCTGTGGCAGGAACTGGCTGATATCACCGACAAAACGCAGCTCGAGTGGCGCGAAGTCTTTCAGGATCTGAATCACCACGGCGTGTACCACAGCGGTGAGGTGGTCGGCCTGGGCAATCTGGTCTGCGAGAAGTGCCACTATCACCTGGCAGTGTATACCCCGGACGTGCTGCCGCGCTGTCCGAAGTGTGGCCACGATCAGTTCCAGCGTCGGCCCTTCGAACCCTAAGCGGTGCGAAAAACGATGCGCGAGGCTGCGCGCATCGTGGTTTGTCTTATTTCACGGTGTTGATTTCGGTACTCTTGAAATACTGATAGCCACCCATGTTGCTGGCATAGCTGTGCGAGGAGTTGAGAATCAACTTGTTCGCGCTCAAGGTGCCGACGTCACAAGTGTTAAACCCTAACCAGCCGCAGCCACGACCGCTGTTGATGACCTTTTTCGCGTTCATCGTCAGCGTACCACCCGCTTTAATCAACGAGTAATTGCTGATAGTGCTATTATTTCGGGCATCCAGCAGCATGTCGCCTGTGCTGGAGAAGGTGCCCTCATTAACGATGTTTCCAGTGGAAGTCAGGGCAATATTACCCGCTGTGATAGTACCGGTGTTATTCACCACAGCATGATGGGTGGTGATATCGGCCGCTTTCATATAACCATTTTGATTCAGCCAGTAGCTGTGAGCGGTAATGGCATTGGTGGCCTCCATGCGACCGCTGGTGCTTTGCGCCAGCGTGCCGTTGGTCTGCAGATTGATATTTTCGCCGGTGATATTGCCGAGGTTATAGATCTCGCCCGTATTGGTGCTGCCATCCTGCTTAAGGGACTGAACGGTGGTTTGGCCGGTAGAATTAATGTTGCCGGTATTCTTAAAGCTGCTGCCAACAAACGTCAGGCTGGTGTTTTTGGCGCTGATTTTGCCTTCATTGAGGAAATCACCGATTGCCGTGGCGGCAATCTGGTTATTCGACAGCAGGGACGCTTTGGCCTCATTGCGGATTTTCCCGCCGCTGGTCAGGCTAAGTCCGCTGGTGCCGGTCATTGTGCCTGAGTCGCCGTTAGTGATATTGCCGTTGGCGGAGGCAATCAGCTGGCCGCCGGTGAGGGAGCCGACGTTGACGATATAGTCGCCGCTGGAAAGCATTAAATAATAGGCGCCAGCGATGCTGCCGTTATTGGTGATACCCGTGGCGGTGGAAACCTGGCTCAGCAGACCGTTGCCTTTTATCGTCCCTTTATTTAGCAGGTTACCGTTGCTGGTGAGCTGCAGCGTGCTATTGGCGACAATGGAGCCCTGGTTACGTACGCCAAAGCCGATGTTATTGCCGACCATGCTGATGCTGTTGGCGGTGATGCCGCCAAGGCTGCTGACGTCGATGCTGTACTGCGGGTTGATCGTCATTTCGATAAGCGTCGCTTGTTTACCTGCAGAGGTTATCGCGCCAGAGCTGTTATCCATGGTGAAGCGACCTGCGCTGACCAGGGCATTATTGGCCTGTACTTTACCGTTAATCTTAATCGCGTCGGCGAGCAGAACCGCGTAGCCGTTAGCGGCGTTCATGCCATTTTCGCCGATGGTGAGGGTGCCGCCCGTTACGGTATAGCTGCCGATGGCGCCGTCGCTGGTCATGTTGACTTTACCGGTGGTCAGGATGGCCTTGTTGGTATTGACAAAGCTACAGCCGGAGCAGGTGATGCCGTTCGGGTTGGCGATCACCACGTCCGCTTTCTGACCGTTAACTTCGATAAAGCCCTTCAGGCTACTGGCGTTTTTGGAGGTCACCTCGTTCAAAATCACCGAGGCGCTGCCGGCGGTCAGGTTGTTGTTGCGGGCAATATTGCCCAACGTACCGTGGCTGACATCCTCGCCGCTGTTATTAAGGACGGTGCCATTAGTACCGACGTTGAAGTCGCGGTACAGGTTATGGGAGACGCCGGCGGCGTTCGGCTTTTCAATATCAATAACCGTGGCGCCGGACGAATGCGTATAGCTGGTCGGGTCGGCATAAACCACCGACGAGGTTAATACTGCCGCCAGCGCGACATAAGAAGCTTTAAACTTAAACATTTTATTTATTCCTTTAAATTAAGATTAATAAACAACGTAGCTGAAAGGGTCGATAATGATTGAATTAATACCTCCACTGTAATGAAAAGCCCATATTCAGGGCGTCGCTATGAAACGTATCCGGTTTACTGAGCGGGGTGCTAATAAACAGATCGTATTGCGTTGACCATAATTGTCCGCGCAGGCCGCTGACGGCGCCGGAAAGGACTTTGCCTTTTTGATACAGATCGGCGCCAATAAGGCGACCCACATCCGCGCCCAGATAGAATTGCCGCTCGTGGGTGGGCAGATCCCAGATAAAATCGTTGCGCCAGTACCATCCCTGATTGCCGGACAGGCTGTTTTCACCGTCAAAACCGCGCACGCTCCAGCGACTGCCAATATTGAATTTATTATCGGAAGCGAGTTTGTCCGGGCTGAACTGGGCGCTCAAGCGGGGAGCCCAGGTAAATTTGTCGCCGGTGGCGTCAAATTTCATTAGCGCCTGCAGATTACCATGCACGATCCGTGACAGCGGGCTGTATAACCCGGCCTTTTCCTCCGGCGTTGGCGTTGAGCTGAGCCACGGCAGGCTGCGCTGGATGCCGATGCTGGCATCAACAATCTTTTTGTTAAAGTAGTGCTGGTGGTTGAGGGTGAATTCCCATGAGGGGTTCTGCTTGCGCATCACCAGTAGCTCACTGCCGCCAAAGTAATAATGCGAGGTACTCTTGGCGATCCGCAGGTCGGCGGTGGTTTTTTGCTGCCGGGTGTGGGAGAGCAGACGACTCAGCGTGGCGCTGTAGTAGCGATTTTTACTCTTATAATCCATCGTCGACCAGTTGCCGTTAAACTGCTGGCGATACTGGCTGTATGCCCCGTAGGCGCTTAGTGTCCAGTAGCCGAAGGGGATGGAGTAATACAGGCTGCCGTTGTGGTTGCCGTCGTTATGCTGATTGAATTCAATATCGCCCCCGCCGGAAAGGTACAGGATATCGTTGAGGGTGGTCAGGTCATAGAGATAGAGGGCGCCGCCGGCCTGGTAGCGGCCGCTGGCTTTGCTGCCGGCGTCGTCAAGCCAGGCGCCAAGCTGCCATTTTTTCGCCAGGCTGCGGGCAATCTGGATATCGCTTTCTCCCTCGTGCTGGCCTGGCAGCAGTTTCATGTGCGCCGTGGCGCCGGGCAGACGCTGCAGATTGGCCATCCCCTGCTCAAGATCGCTTAAGCGCAGGATTGTGCCGGAAGAGGTTGGCAGTGAATTCCACAGGCGGGTGGTGTCCGAGCCGTCGGCATAGCCGATAGCGCCCACTTTGCCATAGTGCAGCGTCAACCTGAGCATGCCCTGCTCCAGCGACTGGGAGGGCACATCAATCAGCGAGGTGATGTAGCCTTGCGCAATCAGCTCGTTTTGCAAGGTATAGGCCAGCAGGCGAATACCTTCGCTGCCGAGGCAGCGGCCCTGCGCCTGCTGCGCGGTTTTCGCCAGTAATTTCCGGGTGAGCGCCTGGTTATCGGAGTCGATATCGACCCGGTTGATCAATTTACAATGCGTTTCCTCAGGGAAAGGGATACCCTGCGGCGCCACGCGCTGTTGTGAAGACTGAAAGTCCTGTTGCTGTGGCGCCAGCGCCTCCTGGCGGGCTTTATCCTGTTCCGTCTGGTGAGCCGAGGTGGTCAACTGTGCGGCCCCGGCGGCTGAGGTGCCCGCCAGCGTGATAAACAGTAGCCCGGTGAGCGTGCGAGATCGAATTAACATGAAGCAATATCCATTTGTTTCATTGGTTCGGTGGCGCATCCGTTATTCTGCGTGCGGCAGAGAATATTGATGGCCTTTATTTCGCGCAGGCGAGGTCAGGCAAGAATATTATATTCAATTAATAAAATAATCGTGCGACGAACCTGTTACGAGGCGTTATATGCTAGCGGCGGTAGTGAAGCAGATCCACGAATTCATTAGTGAATTCTTTATGAATTGATCAATTTAATAAATAAGTTCAGCTTTTATCACTGAGGTTTATTTTGTACGTAAATGATAGTAGCGATAACCGGCCGCATAAATAATATAGAAGAATAATATGGCGGGAAAGATAAGCTGCGCATACCGGGCGGTATGCGCAGCGAATAACGATTAATGCAGAATTTTGGCGAGGAAATCTTTGGCGCGATCGGATTGCGGATTGGCAAAGAAGGCTTCTTTATCGGCATCTTCGACAATCTTCCCTTCATCCATAAAGATCACCCGGTTCGCCACCTTGCGGGCAAAACCCATTTCATGGGTCACGACCATCATGGTCATCCCCTCGTTGGCCAGTTCGACCATGACGTCCAGCACCTCGTTAATCATCTCCGGGTCAAGCGCTGAGGTGGGCTCATCAAACAGCATAGCGATCGGGTCCATACACAGGGCACGGGCAATGGCCACGCGCTGCTGCTGACCACCGGAGAGCTGCGCCGGATATTTTTCCGCATGCGCCGCCAGGCCAACGCGCTCCAGCAATTTGAGGCCTTTCTTGCGCGCTGATGCTTTATCGCGGTTAAGCACTTTGACCTGCGCCAGCGTCAGGTTGTCGATAATCGACAGATGAGGGAACAGTTCAAAATGCTGAAAGACCATTCCGACGTGCGAGCGCAGTTTAGCCAGGTTGGTCTTTTTATCGTTAACCACGGTGCCGTCGACGATAATCTGCCCCTGTTGCACAGGCTCAAGGCCGTTTACGGTTTTAATCAGCGTGGATTTACCGGAGCCTGACGGCCCGCAGACCACCACGACTTCGCCTTTTTTCACTTCCGTGGAGCAATCGGTCAGCACCTGAAAGTGACCATACCATTTTGAAACGTTTTTCAGGGTAATCATTACACAGTCCTTTTCTTCAACCAGCTGACCAACAGCGAGGCGCTGAGGCTAATCACAAAATAGACGCCGCCCGCGAACAGGATCATTTCGACCTGGGTTCCGTCGCGCTCACCAATGGTGGAGGCGGTACGGAAGAAGTCGGCGAGGCTCAATACATACACCAACGAGGTATCCTGGAACAGGACGATCCCCTGGGTAAGCAGCAGCGGCACCATGGCGCGGAAGGCCTGCGGCAGGATCACCAGCCGCATTGACTGCCAGTGGGTCATCCCCAGCGCCAACGCGGCGCCGGACTGGCCGCGGGAGATGCTCTGGATGCCGGCGCGGATAATCTCTGAGTAGTAGGCGGCTTCGAACATCGAAAAGGCCACCATCGCCGAGATCAGGCGAATATCCGTTTTCGGCGACAGCCCCAGCACGTTCTGCAGGAAGCCCGGGACAATCAGATAGAACCACAGCAGGACCATCACCAGCGGGATAGAACGGAATACGTTAACGTAGGTTTTAGCAAACCAGGCCAGCGGCAGAAAGCTGGACAGGCGCATCACCGCCAGCAGGGTGCCCCAGACGATACCGACCACGATGGCGATCACCGTAATCTTCAGGGTGATCACCAGCCCTGCCAGCAGATAGGGCATAGACGGAACGATCGAACTCCAGTCAAAATCGTACATTATTTGCCTCCCATATTGCCAGGCAGGCGAACCTTACGCTCGACCACATACATAATCAGCATAATCACCGCGTTGATGAAGACGTAGGCCAGGGTGATGGCCGTAAAAGACTCCCAGGCATGAGCGGAGTAGTCCAGCAGCTTGCCCGCCTGCGCAGCCATATCGGCAAGACCGATGGTGGAGGCGATGGCCGAGTTTTTCACCAGGTTCATCATTTCTGAGGTCATCGGCGGCACGATAACGCGGTAGGCGTTCGGCAGCAGCACGTAGCGGTAGGTTTGCGGCAGGGTCAGGCCCATCGCCAGACCGGCGTTCTTCTGCCCGCGCGGCAGTGACTGAATGGCGGCGCGTACCTGCTCGCAGACGCGGGCGGCGGTAAACAGCCCCAGGCACAGCATGGAGGAGACAAAGAACTGAATGTTTGGGTCCAGCTCCGATTTAAACCACATGCCGATATTTTCCGGCAGGAATTCCGGCACCACCAGGTACCAGGTAAAGAACTGCACGATCAGCGGCACGTTGCGAAACAGTTCGACATAGCAGGTGCCAATGCCCGAGAGGAAGCGATTGGGGACCGTGCGTAAAATGCCGAACAGTGAGCCGACGAGAAAAGCGATGATCCAGGCCGAGATGGAGAGGGCGACGGTTATCTGAAAACCGCTCCACAGCCAGCCCAGGTAGGTAGTGTTGCCGAAGGGGGCCTGTTGCAGGAATATCCCCCAGTTCCAGTCTATTGACATACATGACTCCTGGAAAAAAAAGGGTAGCCATTGCTACCCTCGAAGACGGTTGTCCAGCTTGTTTCGGTATTCGCGGCGGCTGGGGAACGACCAGCCACCGTATAGTCTGTCCGTGCTGTGACAATCATCGGGAGGGCAGGATATCCCGCCCCTGGTTGTTATAATTAGTTCAGTGCTTTGTCATTAGGTGATTTGAACAGCGCTTTCATGTCGTCAGACAGTTCGAAGTTCAGGTTAAGGTTTTTCGGCGGAATTGGATTTTTGAACCATTTATCAAACCATTTCGCCGCTTCGCCAGAGGTCTGGGCCTGGGCAACGGTTTCATCGACCAGCGCTTTGAATGACGGATCGTCTTTACGCAGCATGCAGCCATAGGCTTCTTTCGACTGCGCGGTGCCGACGATTTCCCAGTTATCCGGTTTCTTCGCCTTGGCGCGTTCGCCGGCCAGCAGAGCGTCATCCATCATAAAGGCCACGGCGCGTCCGCTTTCCAGGGTGCGGAAAGAGTCGCCATGATCTTTGGCGCTGATAATGCGCATATTCATTTTTTTCTCATCGTTCAGCTTATGCAGCAGGATCTCTGAGGTGGTTCCGGAGGTGACAACGACCGCTTTATCCTTCAGGTCCGGGAAATCTTTGATCGGACCGCCTTTCTTCACCAGCAGACGGGTGCCGACTACGAAGATGGTATCGGAGAAGGCCGCCTGTTTCTGGCGCTCAAGGTTGTTGGTGGTTGAGCCGCACTCGAAATCAAAGGTGCCATTCTGCAGCAGCGGGATACGGTTCTGCGAGGTGACCGGGATCAGTTTGACCTGCAGGTCCGGCTTGTTCAGCTTTTTCTTGATGGCATCAACGATGGCGTTGGAGTAGTCCTGAGAGTAGCCCACAACCTTCTGCTGGTTATCGTAGTAAGAGAACGGGACTGAAGATTCACGATGGCCGACAACGATAACCCCATTTTTGGCGATCTTATCCAGGGTGCTCTGGCCTGCCGCCGGGGCGGCATCTTCTGCGTGTGCCAGACCGGCGGTCACACCCATGACCAGCATTGCGGCGGCCAGTTTACGTAATTGCATATCCAACTCCTTATCCGTAGCGTCAGCGGCGCTATTGATACCCATTGTGATTGTGTGTGTTGTTATTCGAGGCACGCGTCCACGTGCCGCATTTGTATGTGTTTGTTAGCATTTAGTTTGGCTTAATGTAAAGATTTTGCTGTTTTATTGTTTATTTTTGCGAAGTGCTCCGCACCAATGGGAGGCAAAGATCTTCCATTGCACCAAAATAGCGCGACCGCCGAACGTTTATGGTGCAACCCGGTTGCTCTGGGTCGGACGATGGCGCTACCAGGGAGAATAAAGCAATGACTGTGCCAGGATGGCTGGCGCGGGGAGAAAAAATGCCGGCGACGGGCGTCGCCGGCGGAGAAACTTATCGGCGACGCTGACGCAGGCTCATCAGTAGCGCAGCGAAGCCTAACAGCGCCGTCAGCGCCCATAGCGGCCAGTTGCCGGTGCGGGCGTAAGGGGTTAAGCCGCTGGTGGGCGTCACGGTGGTGGTCAACACCTCGCGGGTAAACTGCGGGATCATCTTCTGGATCTCGCCGCGCGGGCCGATCACCGCAGTAATGCCGTTGTTGGTGCTGCGCAGGAGTGGGCGGGCCAGCTCCAGCGCGCGCATCCGCGCCATCTGGAAGTGTTGCCACGGACCGATGGACTTACCGAACCAGGCGTCGTTGGAGATGGTCAGCAGGAAGTCGGTATCAGGCCGGAAGTTATCGCGTACCTGTTCCCCGAGGATGATCTCGTAGCAGATGGCGGCGGTCAGCTTCAGGTTATGTGCCATCAGCTGCGGCTGCACGTAGGGGCCGCGGCTGAAGGAGGACATCGGCAGGTCAAAGAACGGCGCCAGCGGACGCAGAATCGATTCCAGCGGCACAAACTCACCGAACGGCACCAGATGGTTCTTGTTGTAACGGTTGGTCGAGTCGTAGCGGTACGGGTTATCTTTACCGAGGGTAATGATGGTGTTGTAGGTATCGTAGCGGTTCTGCTTATTGAGACGCGCATCGACAATGCCGGTGATCAGCGAACTGTCTTTTGCGCGCAGCAGATCGTCCATCATGCTGAGGAACTGCTGCTGGTTGATCTCCAGATCCGGGATCGCCGACTCGGGCCAGATAATCAGCTGCGAGTGGCCGATATGCGGCTGGGTCAGCGCCAGGTAGGTTTTCAGGGTGTTGACCAGCTGCTTCTCGTCCCACTTCATGGCCTGTGGGATATCGCCTTGCACCAGCGAGACCTGGGTCGCGCGCTCCGGCAGCAGCTGATACCACTGGATATAGCGCAGCGGGAACGGCAGGGCGAGCAGCAGCGCGGCAATAGCCAGCGGCTTCCAGTTACGCTGGACGAGGGCCAGGGCCAGCAGGCCGCTAACCATCATCAGCAGGAAGTTGATCGCCTCGACGCCCATCACCGGCGCGAGACCTTTCAGCGGGCCGTCGATCTGGCTATAGCCGAACTGCAGCCATGGGAAGCCGGTCAGCACCCAGCCGCGCAGGAACTCGGTGATTTGCCAGACGACGGGGGCGGCGATAGCCGCCCGCAGCCAGCTGGTTTTGGGCCACAGCCGGGAGAGCAGGCCGGCAAACAGGCCGGTATAGAGCGAGAGATAGGCCGCCAGCAGAACGACGAGAAAGACGTTAACCGGACCTGGCATACCGCCGAATTGCGCGATGCTGACATAGACCCAGTTGATACCGGTGCCAAACAGCCCGAATCCCCAGAAATAGCCGATCCCGGCGCTTTGCAGCGGGCGTCGGTTGAGGGTTAACGCCTGCAGACCGATCAGCGAAACGATAGCTGCCGGCCAGAAGTCATAAGGTGAAAAAGCCAGCGTTCCGCTGGCTCCGAATAGCAGCGCCAGCAGCAGACGTACGCGCTGGCGTTCAAGAAGAGAGGCAAATACCATTTAGGCTAATCGTCCCGTAAATTAACGCCTGTTGCCACAGGCTATGCTGTTTGCCAGCAGGGGGAGGGGACAGCCGGGGATCGCCCACGGTCTGTCTCCCGGCTGGCCGTGACCTTCAGCGCCGCGGCTTACTCTTCCAGCTTCGGCTGGGGAGCGTCATCGGGCAGCTTTACATGCACCTGAATGATACGACGGCTATCTGCCATTGCCACCTTGAATTGGTAACCATCAATGTCGATAGATTCGCCGCGGGCAGGCAGATGGCCGAAGGCCTGCATCACCAGCCCGCCAATGGTATCCACTTCTTCATCGCTGAAGTGCGTGTCGAAGGCGTCGTTGAAGTCTTCGATGGAGGCCAGAGCGCGCACCGTCCAGGTGTGGCGGCTCAGCTGGCGGAAATCGATATCTTCTTCTTCGTCGTATTCGTCTTCAATTTCCCCGACGATGAGCTCAAGGATATCCTCAATGGTCACCAGGCCGGAGACGCCGCCGAATTCGTCAATAACGATCGCCATATGGTAGCGCTGTGAGCGAAACTCTTTCAGCATGCGGTCGACCCGCTTGCTTTCCGGGACGACAACCGCCGGCCGTAACACTTTTTCCATGCTGAAGGCTTCGGCGTCGCTGCGCATAAACGGCAGCAGATCCTTGGCCATCAGAATCCCTTCGATGTGATCTTTATCTTCACTGATGACCGGGAAACGCGAGTGGGCGGATTCGATAATGACATCCAGGCACTCGTCCAGCGTCTGGTTACGTTTCAGGGTTATCATTTGTGAACGGGGGATCATAATGTCGCGGACCCGCTGGTCGGCGATATCCATTACCCCTTCGAGCATGTCACGCGTATCTTCATCGATAAGATCGTTCTGCCCGGAATCACGGATCAGCGCCAGCAGTTCATCACGGTTTTTCGGTTCCCCGTGAAAAAGCTGGCTGAGTAACAGGGAGAAAAATCCCTTTTTGCTGTTTACTGTGTCACTACTGTGTGAATTGTCGTCGCTCATGGCGTCGTTTGGGTTCTCATGTTGATTTAACTGTCGCTCGTCGCGCGTAAACTCAGCGCCGGACGGCATGGGTTGCCTGACGTTCAGGCTGGCAAAATGCAGGAACAGCGGCCGGATGCGGCGCAAGCGCCGCCATCCGGCAGGGGGCTATTCAGCAATCTTCTCGGAAATGTACGGGTCCTCATAGCCCAGAGCAAGCATTATCTCTGTTTCAAGGCCTTCCATCTCTTCCGCTTCGTCGTCTTCGATATGATCGTAGCCCAGCAGATGCAGGCTGCCGTGCACCACCATATGCGCCCAGTGCGCCTCCAGCGGCTTACCTTGCTCGCTGGCTTCCTGCTCCACCACCTGACGGCAGATGATCAGATCGCCGAGCAGCGGCATTTCAATCCCCGGCGGCGCTTCAAACGGGAAGGAGAGGACGTTGGTCGGCTTATCCTTGCCGCGGTAGGTCAGGTTCAGCTCGTGGCTTTCTGCAACATCGACCAGACGAATCGTTAACTCTGACTCCTCCTGAAATGGCGGAATGACGGCATCGACCCAGCGCTGAAAAAGGGCTTCGTCCGGCAGGCCGCTGGTCTCTTCGCAGGCCAGCTGTAAATCGAGGATCACCTGACTCATTTTTGCTCCTGTTCCTGGGCTTCGCGTTTGCGCTCGGCGGCCAGTTCTGCTTTACGTTTCTGGTCTGCGGCTTCCCACGCCTCATAGGCGTTAACGATACGGGCAACCACCGGATGGCGCACCACGTCTTCGCTATGGAAGAAGTTAAAGCTGATCTCATCGACTTCGGCCAGCACTTCGATGGCGTGGCGCAGACCGGATTTGGTGCTGCGCGGCAGGTCAATCTGCGTGATGTCGCCGGTGATCACCGCCTTGGAGTTAAAGCCGATGCGGGTCAGGAACATCTTCATCTGTTCGATGGTGGTGTTCTGGCTTTCATCAAGAATGATAAAGGCGTCATTCAGCGTTCGTCCGCGCATATAGGCCAGCGGGGCCACTTCGATGACGTTACGCTCAATCAGCTTCTCTACTTTCTCAAAGCCGAGCATCTCAAACAGCGCGTCATACAGCGGGCGCAGATATGGGTCGACTTTCTGGCTCAGATCGCCGGGCAGGAAGCCGAGCTTTTCGCCAGCCTCGACGGCCGGACGGGTCAGCAGAATACGGCGGATCTCCTGACGCTCCAGCGCATCGACCGCCGCCGCCACCGCCAGATAGGTTTTACCCGTCCCCGCCGGACCCACGCCGAAAGTGATGTCATGATCGAGGATATTGGCGATGTACTGCGCCTGGTTCGGCGTACGCGGTTTGATCACCCCGCGCTTGGTCTTGATATTGACGGCTTTCCCGTACTCCGGCACGCTCTCGGCGCTCTGCTCCAGCACGCGCGCCTCTTTGATCGCCAGATGGATCTGCTCCGGCTCAATATCCTGAATCTGACCGCGCATCGGCGCCGTATCGACATACAGGCTGCGCAGAATATCGGCGGCGGCGTGTACGCAAATAGCGCGTCCGGTCAGTTTAAAGTGATTGTCACGGCGGTTGATCTCAATGCCTAACCGACGCTCCAGCTGTTTGATATTGTCGTCAAACGGGCCGCACAAGGCTAACAGGCGTGCGTTATCCGCTGGCTCCAGGGTAATTTCACGAGTGTCTATGTTCAAACTGTTCCTCTTTACGCAGGTGGCCGGACGCGGCGCGTGGCCGGCTAATCAGGAAATTATTTACGTCACAGGAAAATGGCGCAAGCATTGCTGTAGATATAGGGACGGAGAGAGGAATTACAAGGCCTGCCGGAACCGACAGGCCTGAAGGGATCACGGCTGATAGATACCCACGCCAAGATCGTTCTCTTTACGGGTGCGGGCAATCACTGATTCAGGTGATTCAGCGATACGCAGACCCATCTCCGCCTCGGTACGCACGATTTTGCCGCGCAGCGAGTTGGTGTAAACATCGACGATTTCAACATCGACGAATTTACCGACCATATCCGGCGTACCTTCGAAGTTGACCACGCGGTTGTTCTCGGTGCGCCCGGAAAGCTCCATCAGGCTCTTACGCGACGTGCCTTCCACCAGAATGCGCTGTACCGTGCCGAGCATGCGACGGCTCCAGGCCATCGCCTGCTGGTTGATCCGCTCCTGCAGAATATACAGACGCTGCTTTTTATCCTCCTCCGGCACGTCATCGACCATATCGGCCGCCGGGGTGCCCGGACGAGCGGAGAAGATAAAGCTGTAGCTCATATCGAAATTGACGTCGGCGATTAGCTTCATCGTCTTTTCGAAATCGTCTGTAGTTTCGCCAGGGAAGCCGACAATAAAGTCAGAGCTTATCTGAATATCCGGGCGCGCCTCACGCAGCTTGCGAATAATCGCTTTGTACTCCAGTGCGGTATGGGTGCGTCCCATCAGATTCAGAACCCGGTCAGAACCACTCTGCACCGGCAGGTGCAGGAAGCTCACTAGTTCCGGCGTATCGCGATAGACCTCGATGATATCGTCGGTAAATTCGATCGGGTGGCTGGTGGTGAAGCGAATGCGATCGATGCCGTCGATGGCGGCGACCAGACGCAGCAGATCGGCAAAGCTGCCGGTGGTGCCGTCGTAATTCTCACCGCGCCAGGCGTTAACGTTCTGGCCCAGCAGATTAACCTCACGCACGCCCTGCGCCGCCAGCTGGGCGATTTCAAACAGGATATCGTCGCACGGACGGCTGACCTCTTCTCCGCGGGTGTACGGCACCACACAGTAGGTGCAGTATTTGTTGCAGCCTTCCATAATCGAAACAAAGGCGGTCGGGCCGTCGGCGCGCGGCTCTGGCAGGCGATCGAACTTTTCAATTTCCGGGAAGCTGATATCCACCACCGGGCTGCGGTTGCCGCGCACGGCGTTAATCATCTCCGGCAGGCGGTGCAGGGTTTGCGGCCCGAAAATAATATCGACATAGTGTGCGCGCTGACGAATATGGTCGCCTTCCTGGGAGGCCACGCAGCCGCCAACGCCAATAATCAGGTCCGGGTTTTTCTCTTTCAGCAGCTTCCAGCGTCCGAGCTGATGGAAAACTTTTTCCTGGGCCTTCTCACGAATTGAGCAGGTATTGAGCAACAGCACATCTGCTTCTTCCGCCACTTCGGTCAGTTGATACCCATGTGTCGCATCCAGCAGATCGGCCATCTTTGATGAATCATACTCGTTCATCTGACAGCCCCAGGTTTTAATATGGAGTTTTTTTGTCATTGACTTGCTCATGCTCAGTAATAGATATCCAAAACGCGGGGATATATACAGGGTGAATTTCGCTTTCCAGGGCGCGTATTGTAATGCTTTGGTCGCCCCCTGACCAGTGCGAGCGTTATCACCGCAAGGGAACAAAAAATCCGGTAAACTTAACGGATTCTGCTTTAAGGATAATAGCCATGACAATTCACGCAACAGATGTCGCCATCGTAGGCGGCGGCATGGTCGGCGGCGCCCTGGCGTTGGGGCTGGCGCAACAGGGATTTACCGTGACGGTGCTTGAGAAAACGGCGCCTCCGGCTTTCGATCCGGCATCCGCCCCGGATGTGCGGATCTCGGCTATCAGCGCGGCTTCGGTCGGCCTGCTGAAGAGCCTCGGCGTCTGGGATGCCGTACGGGCGATGCGCGTCCACGCCTATCGTCGTCTGGAGACCTGGGAGTGGGAGAGCGCGCACGTCGCCTTTGACGCCGCAGAGCTCAAACTGCCGGAGCTGGGCTACATGGTCGAGAACAAGGTCCTGCAATGGGGCCTCTGGCAAGCGCTGGCGGCGCATGAAGGGGTCACCCTGCGCGTTGGTAGCGAACTGGAGGCGATGCAGCGCGGCGAGGCGCATACCGCGCTGCATTTACGCGAGGGAGAGGCGATCCACGCCCGGCTGGTGATCGGCGCCGACGGCGCCAATTCTCAGGTGCGGGAGATGGCCGGCATCGGCGTACACGCCTGGCAATATCAGCAGTCCTGTATGCTGATCAGCGTCGAATGCGTCGACGATCCCGGCGACAGCACCTGGCAGCAGTTTACCCCCAGCGGGCCGCGCGCCTTCCTGCCGCTGTTCGACCACTGGGCCTCGCTGGTCTGGTACGACACGCCGGCGCGGATCCGTCAGCTGCAGGGCATGACCATGGCGCAACTCCAGCAGGAGATCGCCAGTCACTTTCCGGCGCGGCTGGGTCGTGTGACGCCGCAGGCGGCCGGCGCCTTCCCGCTTACCCGGCGTCATGCGCTGCAGTATGTCCAGTCCGGCCTGGCGCTGGTGGGCGATGCGGCGCATACCATTCATCCGCTGGCGGGGCAGGGGGTTAACCTTGGCTATCGCGATGTCGACGCCCTGCTGGAGATCCTGGCGGAAGCGCGCGGCCGCGGCGAAGACTGGGCCAGCCTGCCGGTGCTGAAGCGCTACCAGGCGCGGCGGCGAGCGGATAATTTTATCATGCAGTCGGGGATGGATCTGTTTTATGCCGGTTTCAGCAATGACCTGGCGCCGGTGCGGATGCTGCGTAATATTGGCCTGATGGCGGCTGAACGCGCCGGGGTGTTGAAGCGTCAGGCGCTGAAGTATGCCTTAGGCTTGTAAAACCGGCTTCCCGGGCAGGGGCGTAGTGGAGAGCGCCTGCCCGGCAGTCAGTACTGCGTAAGCGTGTCAGGACGCCAATAGCAAAAAAGCTCACCGAAGTGAGCTTTTTTGCATTTAAGTGGCTGGGGTACGAGGATTCGAACCTCGGAATGCCGGAATCAGAATCCGGTGCCTTACCGCTTGGCGATACCCCAACAAATTGTTTCGGAATTATCGATGCGTATCGATACGTCCTGAATATGGTGGCTACGACGGGATTCGAACCTGTGAC
>NZ_KV789895.1:80741-142594 GCF_001807705.1 Klebsiella sp. HMSC25G12
GATGTGCTCTAACCAGCTGAGCTACGTAGCCAAATTGTCTTACTGTTTCTTCGATGGCTGGGGTACCTGGATTCGAACCAGGGAATGCCGGTATCAAAAACCGGTGCCTTACCGCTTGGCGATACCCCATCCGTACAACGCTAACTGGTGAATGGTGCGGGAGGCGAGACTTGAACTCGCACACCTTGCGGCGCCAGAACCTAAATCTGGTGCGTCTACCAATTTCGCCACTCCCGCAAAAAAGATGGTGGCTACGACGGGATTCGAACCTGTGACCCCATCATTATGAGTGATGTGCTCTAACCAGCTGAGCTACGTAGCCATCTTTTTTTCGCGTAACCTTATCGGCGTTGCGGGGCGCATTATGCGTATTGGGCCTGCGAGCGTCAACCTCTTTTTCAAGGAAAATCGTTGTAATGTGACTGTTTGGTTAGGTTGCGAACAGCTCGCTGCAATATTCGGCAATTATTGGTTATTTATCGTTTTTCAGCGGCATAAATCCTGCAAAAAGAAAACGGACCCCGGAGGGTCCGTTTCGCGTTTCACCGCCCGTCAGGGCTTATTTGTAGGCTGACTGGTGGACGCCCACCGCACGGCCTGATGGATCGTTCATGGTCTTGAACGCTTCATCCCACTCAATGGCTTTCGCTGAAGAGCAGGCCACCGACGGACCGCCAGGGACACACTCCGCCGCGCTCGGCAGCGGGAACAGCTCTTCGAAGATCTCGCGGTACAGATAGCCTTCTTTGGAGGTCGGCGTGTTGTACGGGAAACGGAAGCTCGCCGTTTCCAGCTGCTGATCGCTGATCTGCTTCGCGGCCACTTCTTTCAGCGTATCGATCCAGCTGTAGCCGACGCCGTCAGAGAACTGCTCTTTCTGCCGCCAGGCAACGCTGGCCGGCAGGTAGGATTCAAAGCATTCACGCAGCACGTGTTTTTCCATTTTTCCGTTGCCGCACATCTTATCCTGCGGGTTGATGCGCATCGCCACGTCGAGGAACTTCTTGTCGAGGAACGGCACGCGGGCTTCCACGCCCCAGGCGGACATCGCTTTGTTGGCGCGGGCGCAGTCAAACATATGCAGCGCCTGCAGCTTGCGCACCGTCTCTTCGTGCAGTTCTTTGGCGTTCGGCGCCTTATGGAAATAGAGGTAGCCGCCGAACACTTCGTCCGAACCTTCGCCGGAAAGCACCATTTTGATGCCCATGGCTTTAATTTTACGCGACATCAGGTACATCGGCGTCGAGGCGCGAATGGTGGTCACGTCATACGTTTCGATGTGATAGATAACGTCGCGGATCGCATCCAGCCCTTCCTGGACCGTAAAGTGAATTTCGTGGTGTACGGTGCCGAGGTGGTTGGCCACTTCCTGCGCCGCTTTCAGGTCAGGAGAGCCTTCCAGACCGACCGCGAAAGAGTGCAACTGCGGCCACCAGGCTTCGCTACGCTCCTGATCTTCGACGCGACGGGCGGCGAATTTCTTGGTGATAGCCGAGATGACCGATGAATCAAGACCGCCGGAGAGCAGCACGCCGTAAGGCACGTCGGACATTAGGTGGCTTTTCACCGACTCTTCCAGCGCCTGGCGCAGCTCGTTCTTATCGGTAACGTTGTCTTTCACCGCGTCGTAATCGAACCAGTCACGCTGATAGTACTGGCGAATTTCGCCGTCTTTGCTCCACAGGTAGCTGCCCGCCGGGAACTCTTTAATGGTGCGGCATACCGGCACCAGCGCTTTCATTTCGGAGGCGACATAGAAGTTGCCGTGTTCGTCATGGCCCATATACAGCGGAATAATACCGATATGGTCGCGACCAATTAAGTACGCGTCTTTCTCGCTGTCGTACAGGGCGAAGGCGAACATCCCCTGCAGGTCGTCGAGGAACTCAGGGCCTTTTTCCTGATACAGCGCGAGGATCACTTCGCAGTCAGAGCCGGTCTGGAACTGATAGCGATCGCCATACTCCGCGCGCAGCGCCTGATGGTTGTAGATCTCGCCGTTAACGGCCAGCGCATGGGTTTTTTCGGCGTTGTACAGCGGCTGGGCACCGGCGTTGACGTCGACAATAGACAGGCGCTCGTGCGCCAGAATCGCTTTGTCGCTGGCATACACGCCAGACCAGTCCGGACCGCGATGGCGCATCAGGCGGGAAAGCTCCAGCGCCTTTTTACGCAGCTCGCCTGCGTCAGTTTTAATATCCAGTACGCCAAAAATAGAACACATAGCCTTCTCCATTACCCTGTCGTGTTTGATGTTGTGCTGGCTTCGTCTCGTGGCGAAGCCTGAGTGCGTGCTTAAGAAAATGCCGTAAAGGGGGCGCTGGCGCAAGGGTTTTGCGGCCTGAAAAAGAAAAAACGCAACTGTGATTATTGAACAGTAAAAAAAGAGTATCTTTTGAGCGACTTTATTGAGGAATACGCATTTATAGGCCGTTTTTATTAGATGGATGACTTTTGGCAGGCGCTATAAATGAAAAACCACGTCCTGCGACGTGGTTGGCATCAGAAAATATCGATTTCCGCGACGGAAGGGTAAATCCACGACGGGCGAAACGGCATGCTGTCGATGTCATCGAGGGTGGAGACGCCGGAGAGCACCAGAATAGTCTCCAGCCCCGCCTGGAAGCCGGCCAGAATGTCAGTGCGCAGGTTATCACCTACGATCACTGTCTGCTCGGAGTGAGCCTGCATTTTGTTCAGCGCTGAACGGATGATCCACGGGCTAGGTTTACCGACGTAAAACGGCTTACGGCCGGAGATCTTCTCGATCCCGGCGCACAGCGCGCCACAGGCCGGATAGTAGCCGCGACCGTGCGTATCCGGGTTGGTGGCAATGAAGCGGGCGCCGTTGGCAACGAAGAAGGCGGCCTTATGCATCATCTCCCAGTTGAATGAACGGGTTTCCCCGACGATGACAAAATCCGGGTTCACATCGGTGATGGTAAAGCCGGCTTTGTACAGTTCGTGGATCAGCGCCCCTTCACCCACCACATAGGCTTTCTTGCCTTCCTGGCGGCGCAGGAAATCGGCGGTGGCCATCGCCGAGGTGTAAAACGCGGTATCCGGCACGTCGATGCCGGCGGTGGCGAAACGGTTAGCCAAATCCTGGCCGGTTTGCGACGGGTAGTTGGTCAGCATTACCAGCGGCATGCCTTTATCGAGGATGCGTTTGATAAACTCGGCAGCGCCGGGAACGGCGACGTTATCGTGCATCAGCACGCCGTCAATATCACAAATTATGTTTTGAATGGTCATGGTGGGTCCAGAATCATTAACAAAGACGAAACTATACTCGTCATCGATGAGGTTTCACATCGCTGGTGGACCATACCCACCAGCGACAGGGTGATGCGGATCGTTTCGCGCTATCAATAAAGAGGCGATTAGCTCTCAAGCAAGCGCTGCAGCAGCGTGCCATTGAGCATAGCGCGTTTGACCAGCGCGAAGGCGCCAATCGCTGAGCGATGGTCGAGGGTAGAACGCACCACCGGCAGGTTCTTGCGAAACGCTTTCAGCGCCTGGGCGTTAATGCAGCCTTCGATGGCCGGAAGAAGGACCTTTTCAGCTTCCACTATTTCGCCGGCGACAACGATTTTTTGTGGGTTGAACAGGTTAATCGCGATGGCGATCGTTTTCCCGAGGTGACGCCCCACGTACTCAATCACCTCGCAGGCCAGGGCATCGCCCTTGTTGGCCGCTTTGCAGATAGTTTTGATCGTGCAGTCATCCGGCGTCAGACGGCTCTGGTAGCCCTGCTCAAGCAGGTGGCGAACTCGCTGTTCGATGGCGGCATTGGCCGCGACGGTCTCCAGACAGCCGAAGTTGCCGCAGTGGCAGCGCTCGCCCAGCGGATCGACCTGAATGTGGCCAATTTCGCCGACGTTGCCGTTCCGGCCAATAAAAATGCGCCCGTTAGAGATGATGCCCGCGCCGGTACCGCGGTGCACGCGCACCAGGATGGAGTCTTCGCAGTCCTGACTTGCACCGAAATAGTGCTCGGCCAGCGCCAGGCTGCGGATGTCGTGCCCGACATAGCAGGTAACGTTGAAGCGTTTTTCCAGCGCCCCGACCAGGCCCCAGTTTTCCACCGCAATATGCGGCATATAGCGGATCACGCCGCTTTCCGGGTCGACGAGGCCTGGCAGGATCACCGAGATGGCGATCAGCTCGCGAATTTTGCGCTGACAGTTTTCGATAAAGGTGGCGATGATATTCAGCAGGGCGTGTTCCAGCGTTTCCTGGGTGCGCTCGGGCAGGGGAAAATGTTCCTCTTCCAGGGTCTTGCTGCTTAAATCATACAGGGTCAGAGTGGCGTCATAGCGGCCAAGCCGCACGCCGATGGCGTTGAAGTTGCGGGTTTCAGCGATGATAGAGATAGCGCGGCGGCCTCCGGTGGAGGCCTGCTGATCGACTTCTTTGATCAGGCCGCGCTCAATAAGCTGACGCGTGATTTTGGTCACGCTGGCAGGGGCAAGCTGGCTTTGTTCGGCTATCTGAATGCGCGAGATAGGCCCATGCTGGTCAATCAGGCGGTACACGGCCGCGCTGTTCAGTTGTTTTACGAGGTCAACGTTACCAATTTGAGCTTGTCCGCCTGCTGTCATACTTTTACTTACTCAGTGACGACCTCGTTACCATTAACGATGGTCTTGGTGATTTTATAATCGCGTGTAAAGGCGGTCAGGTTAGCGACCATGCCCGGCGCAATGCTGCCGAGCTGCTTGTCCACACCGATAGCGCGCGCGGGATAGAGCGTCGCCATCCGCAATACTTCGTCCAGTGCCACGCCGCAATGCTCCACCAGATTACGCACCCCTTCAATCATGGTCAGGGAGGAGCCGCTGAGCGTGCCGTTTTCATCTACGCACAGTCCATTGCGGTAGTATATTGTTTTCCCGGCAAAAATGAACTGGTCAATATTCGCCCCCGCCGGCGCGGTGGCGTCGGTGACCAGGCACAGTTTGTCGCCTTTCAGGCGCTTGGCGTTACGTACGTTGGCATAATCGACATGCATCCCGTCGACAATAATACCGCAGTAGACATCCGGCTCGTCAAAAATCGCCCCGGCCAGACCCGGTTCGCGTCCGGTAATATACGGCATCGCGTTATACAGGTGAGTGGCGAAGGTAATGCCGGCGCGGAAGCCGACTTTCGCCTCTTTCAGCGTGGCGTTGGAGTGGCCGGCGGAGACGACGATCCCGGCGGCAACCAGCTTGCGGATCACTTCCGGCTCAACGCGCTCAGGGGCGAGGGTCACCTTGGTGATCACATCGGCGTTATCGCAGAGGAAATCGACCAGCGCGGCGTCCGGTTTACGCACGTAGTCCGGGTTGTGGGTGCCTTTCTTGACGATATTCAGCCACGGCCCTTCAAGATGCAGACCCAGCGCCTGATTCGGGTGTTTTTGCAGGTATTCGCGCATGACGCGGATACCTTGCTTCATCAGATCGTCACTGGAGGTAATCAGCGTCGGCAGGAAGCTGGTGCAGCCTGAACGTTCGTTCGCCTTCTGCATGATCTCCAGCGTTTCAACGGTGACCGCCTCTGGGCTGTCGTTAAACTGCACGCCGCCGCAGCCATTGAGCTGAACGTCGATAAAACCGGGGGCAATTATTGCGCCGTTGACCGAGCGCTGCTCCATGTCAGACGGCAAATCCGCCAGCGGACAGAGACGTTCGATTAGGCCATCGGCGATAACAACCGCATGGTCATCGAGAATTTCATGACCGGTATAAACCCGGCCCTGGGTTAATGCATACATTACGACCCCCGGTATATACGCCCCATCAGGTCAGCGATCGTTCGTTTGCCGCCGGCATGATGATGCATACAAAGAAAAAGAGGGTCCCGCGCAAGTGGCGGGACACGACTACATTACAGACCTTTAATATTTTCAGCTTCTAATTCGTTGAAATATTTCAGGGTTTTCACTTTCAGCTCCATGGTGGACGGCTCGTCGCAGACAATCACCGCCTTCGGATGCAGCTGCAGGCAGGTAATGGTCCACATATGGTTGACGTTACCTTCTACCGCCGCCTGCAGCGCCAGCGCTTTCTGATGACCCAGCACCAGAATCATCACTTCTTCTGCATCCAGCAGGGTGCCTACGCCCACGGTCAACGCGTATTTCGGCACCAGATCCACATCACCATCGAAGAAGCGGGAGTTCGCCACACGGGTGTCATGGGTCAGGGTCTTAATACGGGTGCGGGACGCCAGAGAAGAGGCCGGTTCGTTGAACGCGATGTGACCATCGTTGCCTACGCCGCCCATGAACAGGTGGATTTTACCGTAGGAACGAATTTTTTCTTCATAGCGACGGCATTCCGCATCGATGTCCGGCGCGTTACCATTCAGCAGGTTGATATTTTCTGCCGGAATATCAACGTGGTCAAAGAAATTACGGTGCATGAAGCTATGATAGCTTTCCGGATGCTCTTTTGGCAGGCCGACATATTCATCCATATTAAAGGTGACGACGTGTTTGAAGCTAACCTGGCCTGCTTTATGCATTTCAACCAGCGCTTTGTAGGCGGTCAGCGGAGTGCCACCGGTAGGCAGACCCAGCACGAACGGGCGGTCCGCGGTCGGTTTGAATGCATTAATACGGTTAACGATGTGGCGGGCAGCCCATTTACCGACCTGCTCAGCGGTTACCAGGGGGATCAGTCTCATTCTTCACCTCTATAGTTAAAGTAGATTCTGGCGGATTGGCGCCAGCACTCTGAGGAGAGTATTGCAGCAACTGCGCCGACCGGGGTCAATCCGTGTTGATTTTTTGAATGATAAAATAAGTTTTCGATGTTAGCCAGTGAAAGGGAGGGGGGAATACGATATTTGGTGATAATTATCACAAAAAATACCCGTTTAATTTGCGATACGAATTAATTTTTCACACACTTTGCCGGTAAGTGATAAAACCGACCTTGTTACACAATAAAAAAGTGGCTTTGAAAATGAGCCTCATCGGGGTCTCATAGGGGGAATAAGATGAATATTTTAGGTTTCTTTCAGCGACTGGGTAGGGCGTTGCAGCTCCCTATCGCAGTGCTGCCGGTCGCGGCATTGCTGCTGCGTTTCGGGCAACCAGACCTGTTGAATGTACCCTTCATCGCGCAAGCGGGTGGGGCGATCTTCGATAATCTGGCGCTGATCTTCGCAATTGGTGTGGCATCAAGCTGGTCCAAGGATAACGCGGGTTCTGCGGCGCTGGCCGGCGCAGTAGGGTATTTCGTGATGACCAAAGCGATGGTCACCATCAACCCGGAAATTAACATGGGCGTGCTGGCCGGTATCATTACCGGTCTGGTGGCAGGGGCGGTGTACAACCGCTGGGCCGGCATCAAGCTGCCGGACTTCCTGAGCTTCTTCGGCGGCAAACGCTTCGTGCCGATCGCCACCGGCTTCTTCTGTCTGATCCTCGCCGCGATCTTCGGCTACGTCTGGCCGCCGGTGCAGCACGCTATCCACTCTGGTGGCGAATGGATCGTCTCCGCAGGGGCGCTCGGTTCCGGTATCTTTGGTTTCATCAACCGTCTGCTGATCCCAACCGGTCTGCATCAGGTGCTGAACACCATCGCCTGGTTCCAGATTGGTGAGTTCACTAACGCCGCTGGCGCTGTGTTCCACGGCGACATCAACCGCTTCTACGCCGGCGACGGCACCGCGGGGATGTTCATGTCCGGCTTCTTCCCGATCATGATGTTTGGTCTGCCGGGTGCGGCGCTGGCGATGTATCTGGCGGCGCCGAAAGCGCGTCGTCCGATGGTCGGCGGTATGCTGCTGTCCGTAGCCATCACCGCGTTCCTGACCGGGGTAACCGAGCCGCTGGAATTCCTGTTCATGTTCCTGGCTCCGCTGCTGTACCTCCTGCATGCAGTGCTGACCGGTATCAGCCTGTTCATCGCAACGGCGCTGGGTATCCATGCGGGCTTCTCCTTCTCCGCAGGTGCAATTGACTATGTGCTGATGTACAGCCTGCCTGCGGCCAGCAAAAACGTCTGGATGCTGCTGGTGATGGGCGTGGTGTTCTTCTTCGTCTACTTCCTGCTGTTCAGCGCGGTGATCCGCATGTTCAACCTGAAAACGCCGGGTCGTGAAGACAAAGCCGCTGACGTGGTAACGGAAGAAGCCAACAGCAACACTGAAGAGGGCCTGACCCAGCTGGCGACCAGCTATATCGCCGCGGTGGGCGGAACCGACAACCTGAAAGCCATTGACGCCTGTATCACCCGTCTGCGTCTGACCGTGGGCGATTCGGCGAAAGTGAATGACGCGGCCTGTAAACGTCTCGGCGCGTCCGGGGTGGTGAAACTGAATAAGCAAACCATCCAGGTTATCGTCGGTGCGAAAGCAGAATCTATCGGCGATGAGATGAAAAAAGTGGTTACCCGCGGCCCGGTAGCGGCAGCAGCAGCTGCACCGGCTGGCAATGTCGCCACCGCAGCGCCAGCGGCTAAACCGCAGGCGGTAGCGAATGCGAAGACCGTTGAGTCGCTGGTTTCGCCGATTACCGGTGACGTGGTGGCGCTCGAACAGGTGCCGGACGAAGCCTTCGCCAGCAAAGCCGTCGGCGACGGTATCGCGGTGAAACCGACCAGCAACATCGTTGTCGCGCCAGCGGCGGGTACTGTGGTGAAAATTTTCAACACTAACCACGCGTTCTGCCTCGAAACCAACAACGGCGCGGAAATCGTCGTCCACATGGGGATCGACACCGTGGCGCTGGAAGGCAAGGGCTTCAAACGTTTGGTTGAAGAGGGCACGGACGTGAAGGCCGGTGAGCCGATCCTGGAAATGGATCTGGACTTCCTCAACGCCAACGCGCGCTCAATGATTAGCCCGGTCGTCTGCAGCAATAGCGATGACTACAGCGCGCTGGTGATACTGGCGAGCGGTAAGGTCGTTGCCGGCCAGACGCCGCTGTATGAGATTAAAGGCAAGTAAGGCTCCTGAGTCGAGTTTATGCCTCAGCGGCGAAGGGAAACCTTCGCCGCTTTTTTTTCCAGCAATCGGCCCCATAATCCTCTTCTGATACCTATTTTACGTAACTAATAGTTGTCACTACGTCCTGCTTGTAAGATCATGTGCCGTTATACGTTGTTTACGCTTTGAGGAACCCGTGATGAGTGAGGCAGAAGCCCGCCCG
This sequence comes from Klebsiella sp. HMSC25G12, assembly GCF_001807705.1. NCBI lineage: Bacteria > Pseudomonadati > Pseudomonadota > Gammaproteobacteria > Enterobacterales > Enterobacteriaceae > Klebsiella > Klebsiella sp. HMSC25G12. The sequence goes on from NZ_KV789895.1 coordinate 89,890, forward strand.
ACTAACTTTATCCGTCAGATCATTGATGAAGATCTGGCTACCGGTAAACATACCACCGTTCACACACGCTTCCCGCCGGAGCCGAACGGTTATCTGCACATTGGCCATGCGAAATCCATCTGCCTGAACTTCGGCATCGCGCAGGATTATCAGGGTCAATGCAACCTGCGTTTCGATGACACCAACCCGGTGAAAGAAGATATCGAATACGTGGAGTCGATTAAAAACGACGTGCAGTGGTTAGGTTTCCACTGGTCCGGGGACGTTTGCTACTCGTCTGATTACTTTGATCAGCTGCATCAGTATGCGGTTGAGCTGATCAACAAAGGTCTGGCCTATGTTGATGAACTCTCTCCTGATGAAATTCGCGAATACCGCGGCACCCTGAAAGCGCCGGGTAAAAACAGCCCGTATCGCGACCGCAGCGTGGAAGAAAACCTGGCGCTGTTTGAAAAAATGCGCAGCGGCGGCTTCGAAGAGGGTAAAGCCTGCCTGCGCGCGAAGATCGATATGGCATCGCCGTTCATCGTGATGCGCGATCCGGTGCTGTACCGCATTAAGTTCGCTGAGCATCATCAGACCGGCAACAAGTGGTGCATCTACCCGATGTATGACTTCACCCACTGCATCAGCGATGCGCTGGAAGGCATCACCCACTCGCTGTGTACCCTGGAGTTCCAGGACAACCGCCGCCTGTACGACTGGGTGCTGGACAACATCAGCATTCCGGTGCATCCACGTCAGTACGAATTCTCGCGCCTGAATCTCGAATACACCGTGATGTCCAAGCGTAAGCTGAACCAGCTGGTGACCGAGAAGCACGTGGAAGGCTGGGACGATCCGCGTATGCCGACCATCTCCGGTCTGCGTCGCCGTGGCTACACCGCTGAATCCATCCGCGAGTTCTGCAAGCGCATCGGCGTGACCAAGCAGGACAACACCATCGAGATGGCATCGCTGGAGTCCTGCATTCGTGAAGATCTGAATGAAAACGCCCCGCGCGCGATGGCGGTGATCGATCCGGTGAAACTGGTTATCGAGAACTATCCGCAGGGCGAAAGCGAAATGGTGGCGATGCCGAACCATCCGAACAAGCCGGAAATGGGCAGTCGTGAAGTGCCGTTCAGCGCCGAAATCTGGATCGATCGCGCTGACTTCCGTGAAGAAGCCAACAAACAGTACAAGCGTCTGGTGCTGGGTAAAGAAGTGCGTCTGCGCAATGCCTACGTGATCAAAGCGGAACGCGTGGAGAAAGATGCCGAAGGCAATATCACCACTATTTTCTGCACCTACGATGCCGATACCCTGAGTAAAGATCCGGCCGACGGTCGCAAGGTCAAAGGCGTGATCCACTGGGTGAGTGCGGCGCATGCGCTGCCGGTGGAGATCCGTCTCTACGATCGCCTGTTCAGCGTACCAAACCCGGGGGCGGAGGAAGATTTCCTCGCGGTAATCAACCCGGATTCGCTGGTGATTAAGCAGGGATATGCGGAGCCGAGCCTGGCGCAGGCCGAAGCAGGCAAAGCTTACCAGTTTGAGCGTGAAGGTTACTTCTGCCTCGACAGTCGCTATGCAAACGCCTCCAGTCTGGTGTTCAACCGCACTGTCGGGCTGCGTGATACCTGGGCGAAAGTCGGCGAATAAATTTCCCTCTCGTAAAAGCGTCGCACCTTGCGGCGCTTTTTTTTTGTTTCAGAATCAGCCAATTAAACTTTTCATTTTCGCGATGCGAATTAATCCTGTTACTGCGCGGTAATAAATAGCGCTTCTGATGTTTCCTGTCATATACAAAAAACCAATGTAATCGCTTTCAGTTCTTCTATTTTTCCCTGATTTTGCAATGACTTCCATGACAAAATTATCAGGGATAAGACTGTAACAAAAAGACATAAATTATGTGCGCTTTGTCATAATCTTAAGCTTTGCCTCACGAAAAACATTGATAATTCGCGTCACGAAAAATAGTCTATCTACAGTGGTTTCGCGGCCTTTTTCACCGCCCCACATTTTGCAGTTTTATTTATTTTTTTAGCGAATGACCGTTGGTCTTCGCCTTTTAAAACGTCAAAGAGGATATGCACATGCGTACGTTTAGTGGCAAACGTAGTACGCTGGCGCTGGCTATTGCCGCCGTCACCGCGATGTCGGGCTGGGTTGTGGTTCCGCAGGCCAGCGCAGCAGGCTTTATCGATGATTCAACCTTAACCGGCGGTATCTATTACTGGCAGCGTGAGCGTGACCGTAAAGATGTCACCGACGGCGACAAATATAAAACCAACCTTTCCCACTCCACCTGGAACGCCAACCTGGACTTCCAGTCCGGCTATGCCGCCGATATGTTTGGCCTTGATATTGCTGCATTTACCGCGATTGAAATGGCCGAGAACGGCGATAGCGGCCACCCGAACGAAATTGCCTTCTCATCGCGCAACAAAGCTTATGACGAAGACTACTCCGGCGATAAGAGCGGTATCAGCCTGTATAAAGCCGCCGCGAAATTCAAATATGGTCCGGCGTGGGCACGTGCGGGCTATATCCAGCCAACCGGCCAGACTCTGCTGGCCCCGCACTGGAGCTTTATGCCAGGTACCTATCAGGGGGCGGAGGCCGGGGCTAACTTCGACTATGGCACGGCGGGCGCGTTAAGTTTTTCCTATATGTGGACGAACGAGTATAAAGCGCCATGGCATATCGAGATGGACGATTTCTATCAGAACGACAAGAAAACCAAAGTTGATTATCTCCACTCCGTCGGCGCCAAATATGATTTCAAAAACGACCTGGTGCTGGAGGCGGCATTTGGTCAGGCTCAGGGCTATATCGATCAGTACTTTGCTAAAGCCAGCTACAAGTTTGACGTCGCCGGCGCGCCGCTGAGCACCAGCTACCAGTTCTACGGCACCCGCGATAAGGTTAGCAACGGCGGGGTCAATGACATCTATGACGGCACCGCATGGCTGCAGGCGTTAACCTTCGGCTATAAAGTGGCGGATGTGCTGGACCTGCGTCTGGAAGGCACCTGGGTGAAGGCCGATGGCCAGCAGGGCTACTTCCTGCAGCGTATGACGCCGACCTATGCCTCTTCCAACGGTCGTCTCGATATCTGGTGGGATAACCGCTCCGACTTTAACGCCAACGGCGAAAAAGCGGTCTTCTTCGGCGCGATGTATGACATGAAAAACTGGGATATGCCTGGCTGGGCGTTTGGCGCGTCTTATGTCTACGCCTGGGATGCGAAGCCGGGAAGAATGTCCTCTCCGGATGCGTACTATGACCCTGACTATCGCCTGAAAGAATCGGCTTACAGCCTGGATGCGTTGTATACCGTGCAGGAAGGTCGGGCGAAGGGCACCCTGTTCAAACTGCACTTTACCCAGTACGACAACCATTCCGATATTCCGAGCTGGAGCGGCGGCTACGGCAACATCTTCCAGGATGAGCGCGACGTGAAGTTCATGGTTATCGCCCCGTTCACTATTTTCTGATGCCTGCGCGGCGGGCGTGAGCCTGCCGCACCTCTGGGAGAACGACAATGAAAAAAATGCTGCTTATTGCCATGATGGCCTCGGGTCTGGTGGCCTGCGCCACGTCGCCGGCACCGAAAGAAGACACCAAACTGAAAGATGCCTATAGCGCCTGTATTAATACGGCGGAGGGGAATCCGGACAAGATTGAAGCCTGTCAGAGCGTACTGAATGTACTGAAAGAGGATAAACGGCACCAGCAATTTGCCAATCAGGAGAGCGTTCGCGTCCTGGATTACCAACAGTGTATTCAGGCCACCCGCACCGGCAACGATCAGGCGGTGAAAGCGCGCTGCGACCAGATCTGGAAGGAGATCCGCAGCAATAATACGACCCATTAAATCAGACGTTAGCGGCAAACGGGCGGAGCATACCTCCGCCCGTTTGTTTTTTTAGCGCTGACTCTCCGCCGGCTGATAGCCTCGGCTCAGCCGCACGAACAGCAGCGCGGTGGCAATGAACCCGCACAGCGCGGCGCACATTAGCCACCAGCCCGGCGCGCTTTTATCGCCGGTGAGCTCGACCAGGGCGGTAGAGATAGCCGGCGTCAGGCCGCCGAAAATGGCAGTAGCGAGACTAAAGGCCAGAGAGAATCCCACAGTGCGGACGTACACCGGCATCACTTCGGTGAGCGCCGCCACCATCGCGCCGTTATACATGCCAAAAAAGAACGAGAACCACAGCAGGACCAGCGTCATACGCGTAAAATCGGGCGCGGCGGTGAGCCAGTGCATCACCGGCCAGGTGGTGAGCAGCGCCAGCAGGGTAATGCCCATCAGCACCGGGCGACGACCGATCCGGTCAGAGATCGCCCCGCCAATCGGTAACCAGATAAAGTTAGAGATGCCCACCAGCATGGTCACCAGCAGGCTGTCGCGAGCGCTGAGGTGCAGCACCGCTCTGCCGTAGGTCGGCGTATAGACGGTGATAAAATAAAAGGTGGTGGTGGTCATCGCCACCAGCAACGTCCCGGCGGTAATAATGCGCCAGTTCCTGGCGATAGTGGTCAGGATCTCTTTAGTATCCGGGCGATGTTTACGCTGCAGGAACTCCTCAGTCTCCTGCAGCGAGCGGCGCAGCACGAAAATCAGCGGAATAATCAGACAGCCAATGAAGAAGGGAATGCGCCAGCCCCAGTCGGCGATCTCCTCATGCTCCAGCGTGGCGTTCAGCGCGTAGCCAATCAGCGCCGCCATGACGATAGCCACCTGCTGGCTGGCGGATTGCCAGCTGGTATAGAAGCCTTTATTGCCCGGCGTGGCGATTTCCGACAGATAGACCGACACCCCGCCAAGCTCGACGCCCGCGGAAAACCCCTGCAGCAAGCGGCCCACTAACACGAGGATCGGCGCCAGCACGCCGATGGTCTGATAGCCAGGTACCAGGGCGATGAGTAGCGTCCCGCAGCCCATGATCGCCAGGGTGACCATCAGCCCTTTGCGGCGCCCGATTCTGTCGATATAGGCGCCGAGGACCACCGCGCCGATGGGGCGCATCAGGAAGCCCGAACCAAACACCGCAAAGGTCAGCATCAGCGCTGCGAACTCGCTCTCCGCCGGAAAGAAGGTGCGGGCGATATAGGTGGCATAAAAGCCAAACAGGAAAAAGTCGAACTGTTCGAGAAAATTACCGCTGGTCACGCGGAGGATAGCGCCGACGGTGCCGGCGCGCGTGGATTGTTGCGTCATAGGGTGTGCTCTCCATTGTCTTTATCTTGTTTTTATAGAGGTAAGAGGGAGCGGGTTAGTCGCCTGCGACTGCCGCCTGTTTTCCGCGCCGCTTCTCAATTGCCCACTTGAGTAGCGCCGCACAGCGATAAAATCCGTGGGCAAATTTTCCGTAGGGAAGGGTTAAGAACAGGGCCATTACCACCCCGAGGTGAACAGCGAGCAAAATACCCATCCATGAGGTATCCCGTCCCGCCAGCAGCGCCAGGCCGGTGAAGCTGGTCAGCAGCAGTAGCAGGATAAAGCCGCGGTCCATCGGTTTTTGTCGTGCATCGCCGTGCAACGGCGACCGGCGCAGGTTTAGCCACAGCAGGCCAGCCGGCCCCACCAGCAGGCCGATGCCGCCAAGGGTCCCCAGCAGCACCGGGACGCTGAAGAACGGGTAGGGGGCTTCCTGGCCGGCGAAATAGTGATAGCCCGTGGCCACCACGGTGGAGGCGAAGCAGAGCATAAAGCCGTAGAAGGTGAAGTGGTGGAAACGGCGGCGCATCAGCGTGAAGGCGTCATCGGCTTCGTTGCAGCCTTTGCCATGCCCGCCATCGAGATATTTCAGCGTCAACGCATCCTGTGAGGCCTTGGCGATATCAACCGCGTGCGGCTGGCCCGGGGAGATCTCGCGCCAGAAGCGGATCACCCCGGTCATCAGCAAGCCAAAGGCCAGCACGAAGACCGAGCCAAACATCCACGCCAGCAGGTTATGCGGGAATATCTGATAGAAATCGCCGGCCAGAGGAGAGTGAAGCAGCGAGCCTTTAAGCTCCATCGCCAGCAGCAGAAAGAAAATCAGTCCGCCGACCAGCGCCAGTACGGTGGTCACACCAGCCCGGCGGTACAGGCTGCCAAAGGCGGCGGGCTGGGCGTAATGCTGGTAAGTTTCCAGCCGAACTTCGGCCATCGCCTTCGGCACGTTAATCGCGAATTCGTGCGGCGGCGCGTACTGACAGGCGTGCAGGCAGGCGCCGCAGTTATGACACAGGTTAGCCAGATAGTTAATATCTGCTTTGCCAAAGGCCAGGCGCTGGGTCATCGCCGGGAATACGGCGCAAAACCCTTCGCAGTAGCGGCAGGCGTTACATACCTGCATCACCCTTTCCACTTCCGCCTCCGGCTCGGTGATGATCTGCGCCTCAATGATCAGCTTCTCAAGCGACTTCATGGTGTTTCTCCTGCTGTGCCGCCCGGGCGGCTTGCTGGCCGGCAATGCGGCCGAAGGTGGTGCCGATCGACATCCCGACGCCGGCGGTATAGCCTTTGCCCAGCACGTTGCCAGCCATCATTTCCCCGGCGACAAACAGGTTGCGGCTGGGTTTACCGGCGAAGTGGACGGCGGCGGTGTCGTCGACGTAGAGCCCGAGGTAGGTGAAGGTGATCCCCGGACGTAAGGCATAGCCGTAGTAAGGCGGCGTATCGATAGGCCGCGCCCAGTGGGTCTTTGGCGGCGTCAGGCCGGCGGTGGCGCAGTTATCCAGGCGGGTATGATCGAACTGGCCTGGCGCGCAGGCGGCATTATAGTCGGCGATGGTTTGCGTAAAGCGTTCGCTGTCCAGGCCGAGCTGGCGGGCCAGCTCGGGAAGGGTGTTGGCCTGAGCGCCGGGAAAGACGGGCGGCATAAAGTGGCCGATGGCTTTGCTGTCGATGATCGAGTAGCCGATTTGCCCGGGCTGGTGGGCGACCAGCCGGCCCCAGATGGCATAGCGTTTGGGCCAGAAATCTTCTCCTTCATCGTAAAAACGGTCGGCATCGCGGTTGACCACTACCCCCAGCGACACGCAGTCGACGCGGGTACAGATCCCGCCATCGTAGAGCGGCGCCCGGGCGTCAATGGCGACGCAGTGGGACTGCGAGGGATCGCCGATAATATCGGCCCCGGCGTCGATCATAAACTTGAGCAGCACTCCCTGGTTGAAGCGGGTGCCGCGGATGAGAAAGTTATCGGCGGGCCATTCACCGCGGTCATTTTGCCCCCAGGCCTCGCGCAGCCATTCGCGGTTGGATTCAAATCCGCCGGCGGCGAGGACGCAGCTTTTTGCAACAATCCGTTCCTCGCCTGCCAGCGCGGCGACAAATTCGCCGTTGCGCAGCTCGAGAGCCTGCACCGGTGTGTTGTAGCGGATCTGCACCCCCATTTGCTCCGCGCTGCGGTAATAGGCATTGACCAGCGCTTTGCCGCCGCCCATAAAAAAGGCGTTGGTGCGGGCCACGTGCAGGGCGCCGGAGAGCGGCGGCTGAAAGTTAACTCCGTGCTGGCGCATCCAGTCCCGGCATTGTGACGAGGTGCGGATCACCATTCGGGCCAGCGCTTCGTTGGTATTCCCCTCGGTGACGCGCAGCAGATCCTGCCAGTACTCTTCTTCCGGGTAGCTGTCGACCAGCACGTCCTGCGGCGCATCGTGCATACAGCGCAGGTTACGCGTGTGCTGCGAGTTGCCGCCGCGCCACTCCCGCGGCGCCGCCTCCAGCAGCAGCACCGAGGCGCCAGCTTCCCGGGCGGTTAAGGCGGCGCATAGCGCGGCATTGCCGCCGCCAATCACCAGTACATCCACCATTATCGGCTCCCTTACAATTTAATTAATTGTTAAATTTGTAATGGGAATGTAGGTGGTAACAGCGGTGAGGCGCTATGGTGTAATGCTAAAGAGGGGTTTAGTGAGCGTAAAGGGTAGCACCCGGCCAGCGGTCAGACTCCACCAGCTGGCGCATGACTTTGCTGAGTATCACTCGAGCCGCAAGGCCTGCCGGAGTGAGTTCATCATCAGACAGACTGACCAGAAAGTTGGGGCGACTGAGTATCGGGTTGACGACGTCGATCACCCTCAGCGCCTGATGGTCGAGGTGGGAGATGGCGGCCCCGGGCTGCAGGGTGGCCCCCAGTCCGCTGCGCACGGCCTGCATCAGCAGGGCCAGACCGTCAATGTCCGCCACCACCTCAACGCTGAGATGATGCTGCTGGCAAACTGCCTCCAGCCTGCCGCGCAGGCCATGGCCCTGGCTTGGCATAATCAACGGCAGGGAGGTGAGCTGGTCAGGGGAGATGTGGTCCTCCTGCAGGGGGGCCAACAGCGCATGGGTGCCAATCAGGAACAGGCGTTCTTCCAGCACCGGTCTGGCGCTCCAGCGCAGGATCTTTTCCTGCTGGAAAACGATAGCTAAATCGAGCTGGCGGGTGTTGATCATCCGCTCCAGATTACCGGAGAGGCTTTCCACCAAATGCAGGCGCACGTCGGGATAGCTTTCGCGCATCGCATTGATGAACGGGACGCCGAGAACGGAGGCGGTGCTGGGGGCCATGCCGACGCTAACGTGGCCTGACAGGCGCGCCTCGCGGGCGGCGAGGATGGCATCATCGGCATGGCGCAGCGCCAGCTGTGCCTGCGAGTAGAAAGCGAGACCCGCGCTGGTGGGCGTGACCCCGCGGGAGGTCCGCTGCAGCAGGCGAATGGCCAGTTCGTTTTCCAGGCGTGCGATCTGCTGGCTGAGCGCCGAGACGCCGATATTAAGATCAAGCGCGGCGCGCCCCATGCTGCCGGTTTCAACAATGCGCACAAAATAGCGTAGCTGGCGAAGTTCCATATCAACTCTCCGGACAAAACGGGGACGCGGGAAGGTCACCTGTGGGACGAGAGCGGTAAGGGCAGCAGAGGCGCCCATAAAAAAGCCAACCGGCAGGTTGGCTTTTCAGTCTCAGCGAAGCGGGGAATTATTTTTCCACCGCGTCGTGGGCGTGTTCGTCCTCGCGGCAATCACCTTCCGCACAGTGGCCGTACAGATACAGACTGTGGTTGGTCAGGCGGATGCCGTGGCGGGAGGCAATTTCACGCTGGCGTAATTCGATCGAGTCATCGCTGAATTCGATCACTTTGCCGCAGTCGAGGCAAATCAGGTGATCGTGGTGATGCTGCTGGGTCAGTTCGAAAACGGATTTACCGCCTTCAAAATTATGACGAGTCACGATACCGGCATCATCAAACTGGTTGAGTACGCGGTAAACGGTCGCCAGACCGATCTCTTCGCCCATGTCGATCAGGCGTTTATATAAGTCTTCCGCACTGACATGATGGTTATCCGGTTCCTGCAGCACTTCAAGGATTTTCAGTCGAGGAAGTGTGACTTTCAGGCCAGCCTTCTTTAATGCGGTATTGTTGTCAGTCATGCGGAATCTGTCCTGTTGCTAAACGATCTACTTCCTTCAACGGAAGTCATACAGAAATTAACCCGACGTAATGCGTCTCATTATAGAACTGCCACTGGTAAATGAAAACTGCAAGTATCAGGCCTGGTTTGCTGTCAAAAACGAGGCACCAGCTACAAACTGCGTCACGTGCCTCGTAGAATCAGAGGACATTGTACAGATATGTGATTAAAAGTTAAAAACTTGTAGCTATTAGTTTGATTGCTTTTGTCTATTAATGCGACGCAACTCAATGATTGCGCCGCTTAATCATCAGGCGTTTTTGATTTCTTCGAGGTGCAGCTCTTCGGCAACCTGCTTCACCCATTTCTCAACGCGCTCGTTGGTCAGCTCCGGCTGGCGGTCTTCATCAATGGCGAGGCCGACGAAGTGGTCGTCATCCGCCAGGCCTTTGGAGGCCTCAAAATGATACCCGGCTGTCGGCCAGTGACCGACGATGGTCGCGCCGCGCGGCTCAATGATGTCGCGGATGGTGCCCAGCGCGTCGCAGAAGTATTCTGCGTAGTCTTCCTGGTCGCCACAGCCGAACAGCGCCACCAGTTTACCATTGAAGTCGATCTCTTCCAGCGTCGGGAAGAAGTCGTCCCAGTCACACTGCGCTTCGCCGTAGTACCAGGTCGGGATACCGAGCAGCAGAATGTCGTGGGCTTCCAGGTCTTCTTTGCTGCTTTTGGCAATGTCGTGAACATCAGCAACATCTTTACCAAGCTGCTTTTGAATCATTTTTGCAATATTTTCGGTGTTGCCGGTGTCGCTGCCAAAAAAGATGCCGATGATTGCCATGAGTAAAATAACCTCTTGAAACTTAAATGATGTGGTAGGGACGCGATGCCCATAGATAACGGCAATCATAGCAGAACAGGCAAGGGCGCGGAAACAGCAATCACGCCCGACTGCACACTCTGCTACACGAATGCGGATTTTTCGCGGAAAGTTAGACTTTTCCCTGGCTGTGCAGGGCGCGCAATTGGGTCATCAGCATCTCTTCAATGAGATCGCTGCGGCTCATATTACGCGCTTCCGCCAGTTCATTGAGCGCATCGACCGCGTCGGCGTTGAGTTTTAACTCGACGCGCTTCAGCCCGCGAACCTTATCGCGTTTCAGCTGGTTACGTTTGTTGATGCGCAGTTGTTCATCGCGCGACAGCGGATTGGTTTTCGGTCTTCCCGGGCGACGCTCGTTTGCGAACAAATCTAATGTCGTACGGTCCGTTTGTTCTTTTGCCATGATTCTGAGTGACTTCGGGGAAACAAGCTGCCGGGCTCTAGCCGGCGCAGATAGCGCGCCATCATACATCAGGCGAACGGCTGCGCCAACGACCGCGGGCATTCTGCGGCGCGGTCGGGCATATTTTAGCCAATCAGGCGGCGATGCTCGTCAGATAGCGGCGGATGGCGCGTAACACCGCCTCGGGTTTCTCGGCATGCACCCAGTGTCCGGCGCCAGCGATGACGTGCGCCCGGGCCTGCGGGAACTGCGCCAGCAGCGCGTCGCGGTAGGCGTCGGTCACATAGGGCGAGTTGCCGCCGGGAATAAACTGCGTCGGGTGCGGCCAGGCCGGAATGGTTTCCCAGCCGACGATATGCGGGTACTGGTCCCACAGCACCGGCACGTTAAAGCGCCATTCGCCGTCGACAAAAGATTTCAGCAGGAACTGAATCACGCCCTCTTCCCGCAGATGCTCACGCATCACCTGCGCCGCCTGCTGGCGGCTGCTGGCGGAGGATTCGCTGACGGCGCGGATAGCGGCGAAGATCTCATCATGGCGGCGCACATGATAATCCACCGGCGCGATATCGATCGCCACCAGTCCGCTGATGCGTTCCGGCGCCAGGGCGGTCAACGCCATCACCGCTTTCCCGCCCATCGAATGGCCGATAAAGGTGGCGCGCTCGATCTGGTGCGCGTCGAGCGTATCAAGCAGATCCTGCGCCATGGCGGGGTAGGTCATCTCTGGCGATCGCGGCGACAAACCGTGGTTGCGCATATCGACCTGCACAATATCGTGGTCGGCGATCAGGTCGCGGGCGAGGATGCCCAGGTTGTCCAGGCTGCCAAACAGACCGTGGACCAGCACGATCGGGGAGTGGTTGTGCGGATTCTGTGCAGATTGCGCTCGGCTATTTAATTTCATGGCAAAGTTCTTTTTTTCGCTCCGTCGGGTTAGGGTATTATGTTGGACATTCTGCCATCCGGCTGCAAGACCCAGAAGTTTTCTGAGTTTTACCGCCATCCTGGTTTGACGCTATCCGCGGTTGGGATTTGTACTTATAATCCCAACGATTTGTATTCAGAAAAGATATCGCACTGGATTAAGATGAAAACAATTGAAGTTGATGATGAACTCTATCGCTATATTGCCAGCCACACTCTGCATATCGGCGAGAGCGCATCCGACATTTTACGGCGCATGCTGAAATTTTCCGCCGTTTCCCAACCGGCTACACCGGTCAGCAAAGACGCGCCGGCACTGGCGCCAGCGCCTGCCGTGGAGGTGAAACCCGCTAACCCGGCGAAAGATAAAGTCCGCGCCATGCGCGAGCTGCTGTTATCTGATGAATACGCCGAGCAGAAGCGCGCGGTGAACCGTTTCATGCTGGTGTTGACGACCCTCTATTCTCTGGACAATAAAGCATTTGCCGAGGCGACTGAGTCTCTGCATGGCCGCACGCGCGTCTACTTCGCAGAAGATGCGCGTACGCTGCTGAAAAGCGGTAATCAGACCAAACCAAAACAGGTTCCTGGTACACCGTGGTGGGTTATCACTAATACCAATACCGGCCGTAAATGCAGCATGATTGAGCACATCATGCAGTCGATGCAGTTCCCTGCGGAGCTGATTGAAAAGGTTTGCGGCACGATCTAGCTTTTTAACATTTGCACCAGAAGGATCAGGCAATGGCAATCGATAAACGTGCGGGGCAGCCTGCGCAACAGAGTGATTTGATTAACGTCGCCCAACTGACTGCTCAGTACTACGTGCTGAAGCCTGAAGTCGGTAATGCGGAGCATGCGGTAAAATTCGGCACCTCTGGCCATCGCGGTAGCGCGGCGCGCCACAACTTCAACGAACCGCATATCCTGGCCATCGCCCAGGCCATTGCGGAAGATCGTGCGAAGAACGGGATCACCGGTCCGTGCTATGTCGGCAAAGATACCCACGCCCTTTCCGAGCCGGCGTTTATTTCGGTGCTGGAAGTGTTAACCGCCAACGGCGTTGACGTGATCGTGCAGGAAAACAACGGCTTCACTCCGACGCCGGCGGTCTCCAATGCGATTCTGGTGCATAACAAAAAAGGCGGTCCGCTGGCAGACGGCATTGTGATCACCCCGTCACACAACCCGCCGGAAGATGGTGGTATCAAGTACAACCCGCCAAACGGCGGCCCGGCTGATACCAACGTCACCAAAGTGGTGGAAAACCGCGCCAACGAACTGCTGGCCGCCGGCCTGCAGGGCGTGAAACGCATTTCTCTGGACGCGGCGCTGGCTTCTGGTCACGTTAAAGAACAGGATCTGGTGCAGCCGTTCATTGAAGGGCTGGCGGACATCGTCGACATGGCGGCGATCCAGAAAGCGGGCCTGACGCTGGGCGTCGATCCGCTGGGCGGGTCCGGTATCGAATACTGGAAACGCATTGGCGAACACTACAAGCTCAATCTGACCATTGTGAACGATCAGGTTGACCAGACCTTCCGCTTTATGCACCTCGATAAAGACGGCGCCATCCGTATGGACTGCTCCTCAGAGTGTGCGATGGCAGGCCTGCTGGCGCTGCGCGATAAGTTCGATCTGGCGTTTGCTAACGATCCGGATTACGACCGCCACGGGATTGTCACCCCAGCCGGGTTGATGAACCCGAACCACTACCTGGCGGTAGCGATCAACTACCTGTTCCAGCATCGTCCGCAGTGGGGCAAAGAGGTGGCGGTGGGGAAAACGCTAGTCTCCTCCGCGATGATTGACCGGGTGGTGAACGATCTGGGCCGCAAGCTGGTGGAAGTGCCGGTGGGCTTTAAATGGTTTGTCGACGGCCTGTTCGACGGCAGCTTCGGCTTCGGCGGCGAAGAGAGCGCTGGGGCCTCCTTCCTGCGCTTTGACGGCACGCCATGGTCCACCGATAAAGACGGCATCATCATGTGCCTGCTGGCGGCGGAAATCACCGCAGTGACCGGGAAAAACCCGCAGGAGCATTATAACGAACTGGCTGAACGCTTCGGTGCGCCGAGCTACAACCGCCTGCAGGCTTCCGCAACTTCCGCGCAGAAAGCGGCGCTGTCCAAGCTCTCTCCGGAAATGGTCAGCGCTGACACCCTGGCGGGCGATCCGATCACTGCTCGTCTGACCGCGGCGCCGGGCAACGGGGCGGCGATTGGCGGCCTGAAGGTGATGACCGACAACGGCTGGTTCGCGGCGCGTCCGTCAGGCACCGAAGACGCCTACAAGATCTACTGCGAAAGCTTCCTCGGCGAAGAGCATCGCAAGCTGATTGAAAAAGAAGCGGTAGAGATTGTCAGCGAAGTGCTGAAGAACGCGTAACCGCAGCCAAACATCAGGCCCCTTGTGGGCCTGATTTTTTTCGCAAGGATAGCGATGAAAATACAACGGAAGTCCCTGTTTTTATTCTGGGCGTGGATGGATCTCTTTTTCGTCCTGCAATTCTTATGGTGGAATATTGCCCACCGCCGCCTCCCTTTTTACGACGACCTGCTGGCTTATCTCCAGCTGCTGCATACTTACGGCTCTGGGGCGGTCTGGCTGTATCCGCTGAATGTTCTGCTGATTATCAGCATCCCGCTATCGATGATCCTCTTTTTCCGTCAGAGCCGCTATGCGCTGTGGCTGGCCTGGGGGCAGGCGCCGCTCAGACTGGTGTTTATGCAGCCTTCGCTGTCGCTGGGTCTGTGGCTGATTCAGGCTGCCGGCATCAGGCATGTAGCGATCCTGGCCGGTTTTCTGCTGCTCTCTGAAGGGCTGAAAATCGCCAGCCTCTGGTACTGCAGAGGCGGGGCTCAGGGCATAAAGCGATAGCCAATGCCGGTTTCGGTCAGCAAATGCTGCGGCCGTGCCGGATCGGCCTCCAGCTTTTGTCGCAAATGACCCATATAGATCCGCAGATAGTGGCTGTGCTCCACGGCGTTAGGCCCCCACACCTGATTCAGCAACTGGCGCTGGGTAAGCACTTTGCCGGGATTATTCAACAGCGCCGCCAGCAGACGAAACTCGATGGGCGTCAGGTGGATCTCTTCGCTGCCGCGCAGGATGCGGCGGGCGGGGATATTGACCTCCAGGTCAGCGAAGCGCACCACTGGCTCATCGGCCTGCGCCGCGCCGTGGCGACGCAGCGCGACGCGCAGGCGGGCCTGCAGCTCGCCGATGCCAAAGGGTTTACTTAAGTAGTCATCGGCGCCGGCATCCAGGGCGGCAATTTTGTCATGCTCTTCGCTACGCGCTGACAGGACGATAATCGGCATCTGGCTCCACTGACGCAGGTCGCGAATAAAATCAATGCCGTCACCATCCGGCAGGCCCAGATCGAGGATCGCGAGGTCGGGCTTACGGGTAGCGGCTTCAATCAGCCCACGCTGCAGGGTTTCCGCTTCAAATACGCGCATGCCGTCGGCTTCCAGCGCGGTGCGCAGAAAGCGTCGGATAGCGTGTTCGTCTTCGATAATCAGAACGTTAATCACAATTCCTCAGGTAGCTCTTCCAGTTCAGGGGGCGTTTCTCCCGGCAGTGTAACACGGAATGAGGCACCGCCCTCGGGCCGGTTGCTGGCGGAGATGGTCCCGCCGTGAACGTCGACGATGGCCTGACAGATGGCAAGGCCCAGCCCGACGCCAGGGATCGCCGACTCTTTGTTGCCGCGGGCGAATTTATCAAAGATAGCCTGTTCCTGGCCTGCCGGGATCCCCGGACCGTTATCCCATACCTCCAGCGACAGCTGCCGGGCGTCCGCCTCGGCGCGGATGCCGATGTTCGCCCGGGCGCCGGCATACTTATGGGCATTTTCCAGCAGGTTGATCAGCACCCGCTCGAACAGCGGCCCGTCGACATGCACCAGCTGGAGGGGATCGGGGAGATCCAACTGAATGTGCTGGCCGCCGAGGCTCGGTTCGAGCATGCGCAGCGCGCTGCCGACCACTTCCTCCAGCGTCAGCCACTCCTTATGCAGATTAAAGCCGCCGGACTGGATCCGCGCCATATCCAGCAGATTGTTCACCAGACGGGTGGTGTTGAGCACATGCTGGCGAATTTCATTGGCCTGCGGAGCATGCTTTGAACCTTCGCTGGCCAGATCGAGGGTCAGAATTTCCGCCTGGCCAAACAGCACGGTCAGCGGAGTACGCAGATCGTGCGACAGGGCGGCGAGCAGCGAGTTACGCAGGCTTTCCCGCTCGCTGGTCAGCCGGGCCTGCTCTTCGCTGGCGGTCAGGGTGAGGCGCTCCAGGGCGCTGGCCACCAGCAGGGTAAAGGTCTCCAGCAACCGCTGCTGCTCCGGGATCATCAGCTGGCGCAGATTCTCCGGCTCCACCACCAATAGCCCCCAGGTGCGGGCGGCGCTCTTCAGCGGTAAAATTTGGTACGGCACGCCGGGCAGGGTATCGGTGCCGGCGCCGGCAGGCTGCCCCTTATCAAAGCTCCAGCGGGCGATGGCGTCATCCCATGGGGTCAGCCCTGGCTGGTGGGTTAAGGGCAGCAGTTTTCCCTGGGCGTCCGGCAGCAGCAACTGGCTGCGGGCCTGAAAGGTGGAGGCGATGAAGCGCTCGCTGGTGGTGGCGATATCCTGCTGGCTACGACCTACCGCCAGCGCTTTAGACATCTCATACAGGTGACGGGTACGGCGTTCACGGTAGCGCGCCACCCGTGCCTGGTAGCGCACGCCGGCGGTGAGGTTACCGATAAGCAGGCCCACGGTGAGCATCACGCCGAAAGTGAGCAGATACTGGACATCTGACACCGCCAGCGTTCCGCGCGGGGCGACAAAAAACAGATCGAAGCTGATAACGTTGATCACCGTCGCCAGCACCGACGGCCAGCGGCCATAGACCAGGGCGATGATCACCACCCCCAGCAGATAGAGCATCACCAGGTTGGCGGCTTCGAAGGCCATCAACCACTGCATGGCCACCAGGGTGATGATGGCGCATAGCGCTACCGCCACCGCGCAGCCCTGCAGCTGCAGACGCCACTTTTCCAGCGCCGTACGGCTGTCGTTGGCCCGCGCAGGGAGAGGGGACGGTTTTTCATCGAGGGCGATCACCACCAGATCGAGGTCCGGCGCATGGCGAGCCAGACGGTCGGCGAAGCCGCTGAGATCCCACCAGCGGCGTTTGCGCTGGCGGCCGATGACGATTTTGCCGAGGTTATGTTCGCGGGCGTAATGGAGGACCGCTTTCTCTTCCGACGGGTCGGAGAGGGTCGCGGTTTCGGCGCCCAGCTCCTGGGCCAGACGCAGCGCGGCGAGAATAGCCCGCCGCCGGGCTTCCGGCAGGCGGTGCAGGGAAGGGGTCTCGACATACACTGCATGCCAGACGCTGCCCAGGCGGGCGGCGAGCCGGGCGGCGGCGCGCACCAGCTTTTCGCTGCCGGTGTTGTGCCCGATACAGAGCAGGATCGCATCGCGGGTGTGCCAGACTTTCTCCTGGCCCTGGCGGTCGCGCCAGGCACGCATCTGTTCATCGACGCGGTCGGCGGTGCGGCGCAGAGCCAGCTCGCGCAGCGCAATCAGGTTTCCCTTGCGGAAAAAGTTTTCGATGGCGCGCTCGGCCTGGCCGCCGATATAGACTTTGCCCTCATTGAGCCGCTGGCGCAGATCGTCAGGGGGGAGGTCCACC
Source organism: Klebsiella sp. HMSC25G12 (assembly GCF_001807705.1). NCBI lineage: Bacteria > Pseudomonadati > Pseudomonadota > Gammaproteobacteria > Enterobacterales > Enterobacteriaceae > Klebsiella > Klebsiella sp. HMSC25G12. The sequence continues at coordinate 107,169 of NZ_KV789895.1, forward strand.
AGCACCACGTCGTCTGCGGCGTCAAAGAAGGGGTCGGGAACGGTCTCCCGCACCTGCACGCCGGTGATCCCGCTGACGACGTCGTTCAGGCTTTCCAGATGCTGGACGTTGACGGTGGTAAAGACATCAATCCCGGCCTCCAGCAGTTCATCCACATCCTGCCAGCGCTTCGGATGGCGGGAGCCGGGCGCGTTGCTGTGCGCCAGCTCATCCACCAGAATCAGCGCCGGACGGCGGGCGAGGGCGGCGTCGAGATCGAACTCATACACGTACCGCCCGCGATGAGCGAGCCGCCGCGGCGGCAGGGTGCTCAGGCCCTCTAGCATCGCAGCGGTCTCTTTTCGGCCGTGGGTCTCCGCCACGCCAATCAGAATATCCAGCCCCTGGGCGCGCAGCCGCTGCGCTTCCGCCAGCATCGCCCAGGTTTTCCCCACCCCGGCGCAGGCGCCGAAGAACACTTTCAGTTTGCCGCGATGCGGGGCGGCGGTGTGCTGCAGCAGGCGGTCAGGGTCCGGGCGCAGCGGCTCGTCACTCATTTACTTATCCTTCAGGGCATCCAGCGCCATATTGAGTTGCAGTATATTGACCACCGGCTGACCAAGGAAGCTCAGCAGCGGGGTTTGTGTGGCCTGGTTCACCAGCTGGCTTACCTGCTCAACGCTCAGCTGGCGCGCTTTAGCCACCCGGGGGACCTGCCACAGCGCGGCGGCCGGGGTCAGGTTGTTATCGAGACCGCTCGCCGAGGTGGTGACCAGCTCGACCGGCACCCGCGGGTCGGCGTCCGGGTTCGCGGCGCGCAGGGACTGTACGCGCTCGCTCACCGCTTTATCCAGCGCCGGGTTGCTGGCGGCAAGGTTGCTGCCGCCTGACGCCATGGGATTATCCGCCGTCTCCGCGGTGGCCGACGGGCGGCCCTGGAAATAGCCTGCGGCAGTATAGTTCTGGCCAATCAGTCCGGAGCCGCGCACCTCACCGTTCAGGCGGATCAGCGAGCCGTTGGCCTGTGAGTTAAACCACCATTGTCCCAGGCTGGTGGTCAGCAGAGGATAGACGCCGCCGGTGAGCAGCGTTAACAGAATAAATAGCACAAGTGCTGGACGAATCAATGACATAGTTTTTTCCTCACACCAGACCGCTCAGGGTCAGCAGCAGGTCGATGGCTTTAATACCGATAAAGGGCACCAGCAGACCGCCGAGGCCGTAGATCCACAGGTTGCGGCGCAGCATCGCCGAGGCGGAGAGTGGGCGATAGCTCACGCCTTTCAGGGCCAGCGGGATCAGGAAGACGATGATCAGCGCGTTAAAGATAACGGCGCTAAGGATCGCTGACGACGGCGAATGCAGGCCCATCACGTTCAGCATGGCCAGCTGGGGATAGACCGCGGCAAATGCCGCCGGAATAATGGCGAAATATTTCGCCACGTCGTTGGCAATACTGAAGGTAGTCAGCGAGCCGCGCGTCATTAACATCTGTTTGCCGATATGGACCACCTCAATCAGCTTGGTGGGGTTGGAATCCAGGTCGACCATGTTGCCTGCTTCCTTCGCCGCCTGGGTGCCGGAGTTCATGGCCACCGCCACGTCGGCCTGAGCCAGCGCGGGCGCATCGTTGGTGCCGTCGCCGGTCATCGCCACCAGCCGACCTTCCGACTGATACTGGCGGATCAACGCCAGCTTGGCTTCCGGCGTAGCTTCGGCGAGGAAATCATCGACCCCGGCCTCGGCGGCGATCGCCGCGGCGGTCAGGCGGTTATCGCCGGTGATCATCACCGTTTTAATGCCCATTTTGCGCAGCTGGGCGAAACGTTCTTTGATACCGCCTTTAACGATATCTTTGAGCGAAATAATCCCCAGCACCTTTTCCCCTTCGGCGACCACCAGCGGCGTGGCCCCCTGGCGGGCGACCTCTTCCACCTGCTTATCGACATCGGCAGGGAAGTGGCCTCCATTGGCCTCCACGTGGCGGCGAATGGCGTCCACCGACCCTTTGCGGATCATGCGTTGATCGATATTGATGCCGCTCATCCGCGTTTGCGCGGTAAAAGGGACAAAGGTGGCGTGCAGCGACTGCAGATCGCGTTCGCGCAGGTTAAAGCGCTGTTTCGCCAGCACCACGATGCTGCGCCCCTCAGGGGTTTCATCCGCCAGCGAGGAGAGCTGGGCGGCGTCGGCGAGGGTTCGCTCTTCCACGCCGCGCGCCGGCAGGAAGGCGGAAGCCTGACGGTTGCCAAGGGTAATGGTCCCGGTTTTATCCAGCAGCAGGACATCGACGTCGCCAGCGGCCTCCACCGCGCGGCCACTGGTGGCGATGACGTTGGCGCCGAGCATACGACTCATCCCGGCGACGCCGATGGCCGACAGCAGCCCGCCGATGGTGGTCGGGATCAGGCACACCAGCAGGGCGACCAGCACGGTAACGCTGACCGCATTGCCGCTCCACGCCGAGAAGGGCCAGATGGTGGCGGTGGCCAGCAGGAACACCAGCGTCAGGGCGATCAGCAGGATCGTCAGGGCGATCTCGTTCGGCGTTTTACGGCGCTGGGCGCCTTCCACCATGGCGATCATCCGGTCGAGGAAGGTTTCTCCCGGGTTCACGCTGCAGCGGATCACCAGCCAGTCGGAGAGAATGCGTGTCCCGCCGGTCACCGAGGCAAAATCGCCACCGGATTCACGGATCACCGGGGCAGACTCGCCGGTAATGGCGCTTTCGTCGACCGAGGCGCCGCCTTCGATGACTTCGCCATCGCAGGGGATAATATCCCCGGCTTCCACCAGCACCACGTCGCCTTTGCGCAGGTCTTCCGCCGGCACGTGGTCGACCGTCGCGTCATGCTGCGGGGCGCGCAGTTTGCGGGCGAAGGCCGTTTTTTTCACCCCTTTCAGGCTGTTGGCCTGGGCTTTGCTGCGGCCTTCCGCCATCGCTTCGGCAAAGTTAGCGAACAGCACGGTAAACCACAGCCAGATGCTGACGGCGGCGGTAAATGTGGCGCTACCGGTCAGGGCGCCGCCAGCCATGGCGATCGCCAGCAGGGTGGTTAACAGACTGCCCACCCAGACGATAAACATCACCGGATTGCGCCATTGCACCATCGGGCTGAGTTTTTTCACGGCATCCAGCAGCGCCTGGCGCACCAGCGTCGGCTCCAGCAGGGCTAATTGTTTGCGACTCATAACAGGGTGCTCCGCATCGCTCAAAGTAAGGAAAAGTGTTCAGCCAGCGGGCCAAGCGCCAGCGCAGGAATAAAGGTCAGGGCGCCCACCAGCAGCACGGTGCCGATCAGTAAACCGATAAACAGGGCGTCGTGGGTGGCCAGGGTGCCGGGGCTGGCCGGTTGAATTTTCTTCGCCACCAGCGAGCCGGCGATGGCCATCACCGGAATGATGACGGCGAAGCGGCCGACCAGCATGCAGAACGCCAGCAGCAGGTTCCAGAACGGCGTCGCCGCACCCAGGCCAGCGAAGGCGCTGCCGTTGTTATTGGCCGCCGAGGTGACGGCGTACAGCACTTCGCTAAAGCCGTGCGGTCCAGGGTTGAACATCCCGGCGCGGCCGGCGTCGGTCATCATCGCCAGCGCCGTGCCAAGCAGCACCAGCGTCGGGGTGACCAGAATGGCGAGGGCGATCATTTTCATTTCCCGGACATCGATTTTCTTCCCGAGATACTCCGGAGTGCGGCCGACCATCAGCCCGGCGATAAATACCGCCAGCATAACGAACAGCAGCATGCCGTACAGGCCCGAACCGACGCCGCCGAACACCACTTCGCCAATCTGCATCAGCCACATCGGCACCATGCCGCCCAGCGCGGTGAAGGAGTCATGCATGGCATTGACCGCGCCGCAGGAGGCGGCAGTGGTGATCACTGCGAACAGACTGCTGGCGAGAATACCGAAGCGACTCTCTTTACCTTCCATATTCAGGCTACTGTCAGCGCCCAGCGTCAGCAGGTGGGGGTTGCCGCGAGTTTCCGCCCACATCACCACGGCGACGCAGAGGATAAAGATCAACGTCATTGCCCACAGGATGGCGCGCCCCTGGCGGCGATCGCTCACTACCTCGCCGAAGGCGAAGCACAGTGCTGCCGGGATCAGGAAGATTGCCAGCATCTGCCCGAGATTGGTCAGCGCGGTCGGGTTTTCAAACGGGTGAGCGGAGTTGGCGTTAAAGAAACCGCCGCCGTTGGTGCCCAGCAGCTTAATCGCTTCCTGCGAGGCGACAGGCCCCATCGGCAACAGCTGGTGCGCCCCTTCGAGGGTGGTAAAGGGCTGGTAGGCCAGCAGATTCTGCGGCACACCCTGCTGAATAAAGAACAGGGCCACCAGCAGGGAGAGCGGCAGCAGCAGCCACAGGGTAATGCGCGTCAGGTCGACCCAGGCATTGCCAAGGGCGGACATTTTCTGCCGGGCGAAGGCGCGGGTCAGGGCGAATACCACGGCGATCCCGGTGGCGGCAGAGAGGAAATTCTGCACCGTCAGGCCGACCATCTGGCTGAGATAGCTCATGGTGCTTTCGCCGGCGTAAGCCTGCCAGTTGGTATTGCTGACAAAGCTGACCGCCGTGTTGAGCGCCAGATCCCATGACAATCCCGGCAGATGCTGCGGGTTAAACGGCAACACGCCCTGGAGCATCAGCAGGGCAAACAGGGCCAGGCCGCCGAGGGCGTTAAACAGCAGGATCGCCAGCAAATACTGCAGCCAGCCCATCTCCTCGGCGCGGATCCCGGCCACGCGCCACAGGACGCGCTCGACGCCGGCCAGGCCGGGAAGCGGGATATCGTTCACCATCCTCGCCAGACACGTCCCCAGCGGGCGCGCCAGCACCAGCAGCACCAGCAGGTAGCTGGCTAATAATAAAAATCCCTGGGCAGCCATCAGAATGCCTCCGCGTGTATCAAGGCATAAACCAGATAAGCCAGTAACAGGAACACCAGCCCAACGCCAGTGAGTACGCCTGCAGTCACAATCCACCTCCGGGTGTCTTTTTTGATTTACCGGGAGAATAGAAATTACGGCGCAAAGATTTCGCAAAAATCGGCGGGCGCGGTGTAAAAAAAGTATAAAAATGACAAAGGCACAATTTAACTGATGGTTAGTATTAATTTAACTTTTTTGTAACTAATTTACGTGGTGAATGTAAATTAAGTATAAATACGTGCTTTTTAGTGGTCGGATGAGTAGTAAAATTACAACCAGAGCGGTATTATTTTGCTCAGACAAACATGATTAATTTTACCGGCGCTGCTTGCCGGCCTGACAAAGGGGAGAGAAATGATGGCGTTGTACAAAGCTTATCCTGCTCATATTATTTTACTGCGTCGTGCTTTCGCCGTCGTGGCTGGCGTCGCGGCGCTGCCGGTGATGCTGTTCTGGAAAGATCGCGCCCGCTATTACAGCTGGCTGCACCGGGTGTGGTCGAAAACCAGCGAGCAGCCGGTGTGGATGGCGCAGGCGGAAAAAGCCGCTCACGATTTCTATTAATCCGTCCTGCTGCGACGAAGACAAGAAAACCGCCGGTTGCCCCCGGCGGTTTTTTTTCGTCGCTTGTCTACACTCGTTTTCATGCACCGCAGTGGAATTGGCAGGTGCTTATTTTGCCGGAGCGCGCTATTTTTTCCGGCTTATATCATGAGATGAGTTTTGCTGACGGATATCGAGGAGTTATATGGCCACCCATCTGGTCTGGTTACGCACGGATTTACGCATTCACGATAACCTGGCGCTGGCCGCCGCCTGCCGGGATCCGCAGGCGCAGGTGCTGGCGCTCTATATCGCCACCCCGGGGCAGTGGCGTGAGCATCACCTGGCGCCGCGGCAGGCCGCGTTTATCGTCAGCCATTTGCACAGTCTGCACACCGCCCTGGCGGAACGGGGCATACCGCTGTGGGTCGAAGAGGCGGATGATTTTACCGCCAGCGTCGAACGGCTGGCCCATTTCTGCCAGCAGCACCAGGTCAGTCACCTGTTCTATAACTATCAGTACGAATTCAATGAACGTCAGCGCGATGCCGCCGTTGAGAACACCTTGCGCGATGTCATTTGCCAGGGCTTTGACGACAGCGTCCTGTTACCGCCCGGCAGCGTCATGACCGGCAGCGGCGAAATGTATAAAGTTTTCACGCCGTTTAAGAATGCGTTTATTCGCCGTCTGCGGGACGGGCTCCCGGCGTGCGTGGCGGCGCCGAAGCCGCGCCAGGCGCCTGCCCGCCAGGCGCCGCCGCTGCCTGAGCTCAACTACCCGCAAACGCCGTTCGATGGGCTGCTGTTTGCCGCGGATGAAAAAACGGCGCTGGCGCGGCTGCGCGCGTTTTGTCAGCAACCGGCGGCGGAGTATGAGGGGCAGCGTGACTTCCCCGCCGTGGAAGGGACCAGTCGCCTGTCGCCCTGCCTGGCCACCGGGGTGTTGTCACCGCGCCAGTGCCTGCATCGTCTGCTGACGGAACACCCCGCCGCGCTGGACGGCGGGGCAGGCGCAACCTGGCTTAATGAGCTGATCTGGCGCGAGTTTTACCGCCATCTGATGGTCTACTATCCGAAACTCTGTAAAGGACGCCCGTTTATCGCATGGACTGATAAGGTCGCCTGGCGTGAAGATGACGCCGCCCTGCAGGCCTGGCAGCGCGGGGAGACCGGCTTTCCGATAGTCGATGCCGCGATGCGCCAGCTTAACGCCACCGGCTGGATGCATAACCGGTTGCGCATGATTGTCGCCAGCTTCCTGACGAAAGATCTGCGCCTCGACTGGCGGGCAGGGGAGCGCTACTTCATGAGTCAACTGATTGATGGCGACCTGGCGGCGAACAACGGCGGCTGGCAGTGGGCGGCCTCGACAGGCACCGACGCCGCGCCCTATTTCCGCATATTTAACCCCACCACCCAGGGCGAGAAGTTTGATAAGCAGGGGGTGTTTATGCGTCGCTGGCTGCCTGAGCTGGCAAAGGTGCCGGAGAAGGCGCTGCATCAGCCGTGGGCGTGGGCGGATAAACAGGGGATCAAACTGGATTATCCGCGCCCGATAGTCGATCACAAACAGGCGCGGCAGGAGACGCTGGCGGCCTGGGAGGCCGCCAGAAAAGGAATTACTCCACCGCCAGACGGCCGGTCCTGACCTTCAGCGAGTGATACAGCCAGATGACCAGCACCACGCCGACACAGGCCAGCGCGCCCCAGGTGATCTGGCTGAAGACCTTGATGTAGGCGTCAATGGAGTAGTTCACTGCCCCGGCGGCGTCGAAGGACGCCTGCGAGGTCTGGTCGGCGATGACGCCGGCCAGATAGTTGGCGATGGCCCCGGAGAGCAGCATATAGATACCGGTCAGCACCCCGGTGACCCCCGGGATCTCAATGCGGGTGATTTGCGACATGGCGACCGGGTCGATAAACAGTTCGGCAAAACCCATCACCGCCAGCCCCAGCACCATCAGCGGCATGGACGACTGGCCATAGGCCGCGGACCAGCGGGCGCTGAGGGTCAGGATGCAGAACCCGGCGCTCATCAGGCCCAGACCGAGGGCAAATTTCCCCCAGATGCGCACGGTGCGATTGCCACCGACGCTCTCTTTCACCAGCCACGCCAGCACCATCCCGCAGAGCATCACCGCGAAGGCGTTGACCGACTGGAACATGGCGGTAGGGACTTCGTAGCTCATGATATGGCGATTAACGAAGCGGTCAATATACAGGCTGATGGAGCTCCCGCCCTGCTGGGCGAAGGCCCAGAACAGCAGGCTAAACGCGGTGAGGACGACGATCAGGCGCAGATCCTTACGCTGTTTATCGGTTTCAGCGCGCAGGTAGATCCGCGCCAGCACCGCCAGGCCGATAACGGTGGCCACGATCAGGGCATACACCGACCACTCCTGCCAGAACAGCACGGCGATCAGCAGCGGGGCGGTAACCAGCAGCACCAGCAGCCAGCCCCAGTTCGGCAGCAGGAAGCGGCGCGCGCACAGCGCCTGGCGGTTGACGCCGGCAGTATGCTGGAAGTGACGGTTGCCGCAGAGAAAAATCACCAGTCCCGCCACCATGCCGATGGCCGCCAGGGCAAAGCCCATCGCCCAGCTATACTCCTCCTGTACGTAGCCGCAGGCGATCGGCGCGATAATCGAGCCGATATTGCCCGCGGCATACATCAGCGAGAAGCCGCCGTCGCGACGCGGATCGGCAGGTTCGTAGAGTTCGCCCAGCAGACAGCTGACGTTGGATTTAAACAACCCGTAGCCGCAGACGATGATCGCCAGCGACAGGTAGAGGAAGACTGGGGCGGTTTCGCTGGCTCCGAGCACCAGATGGCCAATGGCCATCAGCAGCGCGCCGAGCATGACCGCCATCCGGTTGCCTAACAGCTTATCGGCCAGATAGCCGCCGAGGATCGGCGTGACATAGACCAGCGAACAGTAGGCGCTGAACAGGGCATAGGCGTGGTTATCGTCATATTTGAGCTGATTGGTGAGATAGAGGATCAGCAGGGCGCGCATGCCGTAGAAGCTAAAATATTCCCAGATTTGCAGCGCCACGACGTAGTAAATCGCCCGCGGTTGCGATGATGTTGTCTTCATGAGAAGTGTGGTTTCCTGGCGTAAAGCGAAAGTCGATCGTTCTGCATGAATAGCGCTTTATTAGTCATATTCATGGCTTGAGGGGCTTTCTGTTTATTTAATATGCTTTATTAATGCATAAATATACACGAATGCGCGATGGGGTGGGTAGACAAAATGCGGGATTAACAAAAAAGTCATGGTCGGTGCCGGTTGTGGACTATCGACGGCCCGAATGGATCTGGTTATGTTATGCCTTTGTATACCCTGATTATCTGCTGGAGTGGCGATGAAAAATAGCGAACTGGAACAACTGATAAACGACAAGCTCAATAGTGCGGCCATCAGTGATTTCGCCCCTAACGGTCTGCAGGTGGAAGGACGTGATACGGTGCAAACGATCGTCACCGGGGTGACGGCCAGCCAGGCGCTGCTGGATGAAGCCGTTCGGCTGCAGGCGGATGCGGTGATCGTCCATCATGGCTATTTCTGGAAAAACGAGTCGCCAGTGATCCGCGGCATGAAGCGCCGCCGCCTGAAGACTCTGCTGGCCAACGATATCAATCTCTACGGCTGGCACCTGCCGCTGGATGCCCACCCGGAGCTGGGCAACAACGCGCAACTGGCGCATCTGCTGGGGATTAACGTGCTGGGTGAAATCGAACCGCTGGTGCCTTGGGGCGAACTGTCGATGCCGGTTTCCGGCCTCGAACTGGCCTCGTGGATCGAAGCGCGGCTGGGGCGCAAGCCGTTATGGTGCGGCGATACCGGGCCGGACACCGTCAGCCGCGTCGCCTGGTGTACCGGCGGCGGCCAGAGCTTTATCGACGCCGCGGCGCGCTTTGGGGTGGATGCGTTTATTACCGGCGAGGTGTCGGAACAAACTATTCACTCTGCCCGCGAACAGGGGCTGCATTTTTATGCCGCCGGCCACCACGCCACCGAGCGGGGCGGCATTCGCGCCCTCAGTGAATGGCTGACGGAAACGACCGACCTGGATGTCACCTTTATTGATATTCCTAACCCTGCCTGACGGGAGAGAGAAAAGTGCAGCGAGCGCGTTGTTATCTGTTAGGAGAAACGGCCGTCGTGCTGGAGCTGGAGCCGCCGGTCACGCTCGAGAGCCAGCAACGGATCTGGGGATTGGCCCAGCGTCTGTCTCACCATGAAGAGGTGGTTGACGCCATTCCCGGCATGAACAATATCACCGTGGTGCTCCGCCGCCCGCAGGAGATGGCGTGGGAGGCGATAGACCGTCTGCAGCGCTGGTGGGAGGAGAGTCTTGCGCTGGAGCCGGAGTCGAGGTCATTAACCATTCCGGTCGTTTACGGCGGCGAGGCCGGGCCGGATCTCGGGGTGGTGGCGCAACACAGCGGCCTGAGTGAAAAACAGGTTGTGGAGCTGCATGCCTCGGTGGAATACCTGGTCTGGTTTATTGGTTTTCAGCCGGGATTCCCCTACCTGGGCGGGCTGCCGCCGGCGCTGGTGACCCCGCGTCGCGCCGAACCGCGCGTGCGGGTCCCGGCCGGATCGGTGGGCATTGGCGGCGCGCAAACCGGCATCTATCCGCTGGCGACGCCCGGCGGCTGGCAGCTGCTGGGGCGGACCGCGTTGACGCTGTTTGACCCGGCGCGTAAGGAGCCTGCGCTGTTGCGCGTGGGCGATAAAATTCGCTTTGTGCCGCAAAAGGAGGGGGTATGTTAACCCTGATCCGCGCCGGTCTGTACACCTCGGTACAGGACGGTGGACGAGAAGGCCTGCGCCAGTCTGGCATCAGCCGCTGCGGCGCTCTGGATTATCCCTCGCTGGTGATTGCCAATCTGCTGGTTGGCAACGAGGCGAACGCCGCCGGGCTGGAGATTACCCTCGGTCAGGTGGAGATCGAATTTGCCCGCAGCGGCTGGTTCGCGCTGACCGGCGCCGCCTGCGAAGCGACGCTGGACGGCAAAGCGGTCTGGGTGGGCTGGCGCACCGCCTACCGGGCCGGACAACGGTTGGTGCTGAAAACGCCGCAGCATGGCATCCGCAGCTATCTGGCGGTGGCGGGCGGGGTCGCGGTCCCGGTGGTGCTTGGCTCGCGCAGCACGGATCTTAAGGCGGGGATTGGCGGTCTGGAAGGACGCCGCCTGCAGGATGGCGATCAGCTGAAGCTCGGGAAAGCCGCTCGGCGCTTTACCACCTCGCGCGGCGTCAAGCAGCTGCCGCTGGGCAACCGCATTCGCGCGCTGCCGGGCCCGGAGTATCATGAGTTTGATGCGGCCTCGCAGGCGTCGTTCTGGCGCTCCCCCTGGCAGCTCAGTCCGCAGAGCAATCGCATGGGCTACCGCCTGCAGGGGCAGCCGTTGAAACGGACCACCGATCGCGAGATGCTGTCGCACGGTCTGCTGCCGGGCGTAGTGCAGGTGCCGCATAACGGCCAGCCCATCGTCCTGATGAACGATGCGCAAACCACCGGCGGCTATCCGCGCATCGCCTGCATTATTGAGGCTGATATGTACCAGCTGGCGCAGATCCCGCTGGGGCAGCCGATCCACTTTGTCGCCTGCTCGCTGGAGGAGGCCTTAAAAGCACGGGCCGATCGTCAGCGTTATCTTGAACAACTGGCCTGGAGACTCCACGATGATGATTGATCTCAATGCCGATCTCGGGGAAGGGGGCGCGAACGATAGCGCGCTGCTCCAGCTGGTCTCGTCGGCGAATATCGCCTGCGGCTTTCATGCCGGCGACGCCGGACTGATGGTGCAGAGCGTACGCGAGGCGCTGAAGTACGGCGTGGCGGTGGGCGCCCATCCGGGATACCCCGACCGGGAAAATTTTGGCCGTACGGCGATGGATCTGCCGCCGGAAACGGTCTATGCCCAGACGCTGTATCAGATTGGCGCCCTGGCGGCGATCGTTCAGGCGCAGGGCGGCGAGCTACAGCATGTGAAGCCGCACGGCATGCTTTATAACCAGGCGGCCAAGTCGCCGCCGCTGGCGGACGCGATCGCCCGCGCGATCCGTGATGTTAACCCGAAGCTGGTGCTGGTGGGGCTGGCGGGTAGCGAACTGATCCGCGCCGGGCAGCACTATGGTCTGACGACGCGCCAGGAGGTGTTTGCCGACCGCGGCTACCTGGCCGACGGTAGCCTGGTGCCGCGCAGCCAGCCCGGCGCGCTGATCGACAGCGAAGAGCAGGCCCTGGCGCAAACCCTCGAGATGGTGCAGCACCACCGGGTGCGCAGTATCAGCGGCGAGTGGGCGAACGTGGTGGCGCAGACGGTGTGTCTGCACGGCGATGGCCCGCACGCGCTGGATTTTGCCCGCCGTCTGCGGGCGGCCTTTGCCGGGCGCCATATTCTGGTCAGCGCGCAACTGGACGCTGAAGCGTGACAACCTGAATGACCGCGAAGGAGAGGATGATGGCCGGAGTATTGCTCACCGGTTTTGAACCCTTTGATGGCGAAACGGTTAACCCTTCATGGGAAGTGGTGAAGCAGCTGGACGGGACGATGATTGCCGGGCAGCCGGTGATCGCCCGCCAGCTCCCCTGTGTGTTTGGCGAGGCGCTGTCGGTGCTTTACGCAGCGATAGAAGACCTGCAGCCGAGGCTGGTCATTGCCGTGGGGCAGGCCGGCGGTCGCGTCGATATCAGCGTTGAACGTGTGGCTATCAACGTCGATGATGCGCGCATTCCCGATAACAAAGGCCAGCAGCCTGTCGACACGCCGATCGTCGACGGGGGGCCGGCGGCGTGGTTCAGTACCTTACCGATCAAAGCGATCGTCAGCGCGTTGCGCGATCGCGGGATCCCGGCTTCGGTCTCCCAAACCGCCGGCACCTTCGTCTGCAATCACGTGATGTATGGTTTGCTACATAAGCTGCAGGAGCAGGCTGGCGTCAGGGGCGGCTTTATCCATATTCCATGGCTACCGGCGCAGGCGGCGGCCCATCCCGGCGAGCCGAGTATGGCGACCGTCACCGTGCGGGAAGCGCTGGAAACGGCCATTGCCGTGGCGCTGCGCCAGTCGGTGGATAGTAAACTGGGCGGCGGCGCCACCCATTAACAGAAGGATGACAGTATGCCGGAAGGTCCGGAGATCCGCCGCGCGGCGGATAAACTGGAGGCGGCAATCAAAGGCGAACCCTTAACCGATGCCTGGTTCGCCTTTCCGCAGTTGCAACCCTATCAAAGCCTGTTGATTGGCCAGCGGGTGACCCATATCGCCACCCGCGGCAAGGCCCTGTTAACATACTTCTCCGGCGGGCTGACCCTGTACAGCCATAATCAGCTGTACGGTGTCTGGCGCGTGGTTGACGCCGGGGAACAGCCCGCCTCTAACCGGGTGCTGCGCGTCAGGCTGCAGACCGCCCGCAAGGCGATTTTGCTCTATAGCGCCTCGGACATCGAGATGCTCACGGCGGAGCAGGTTGCCCATCACCCGTTTTTACTGCGCGTGGGGCCAGATGTGCTGGATATGACGTTAACCGTGGAGGAGGTGAAAGCGCGGCTGCTGTCGGCCAAATTCCGCCATCGTCAGTTTTCCGGCCTGCTGCTGGATCAGGCTTTTCTGGCCGGGCTCGGTAACTATCTGCGGGTGGAGATCCTCTGGCAGGTGGGATTAAGCGGAAAGCGTAAAGCCGCTGAACTGAGCGATAGTCAGCTGGATGCGCTGGCGCACGCGCTGCTGGCTATTCCGCGGTTGTCGTATCACACCCGCGGCCAGGCCGATGACAACAAGCATCACGGCGCGCTGTTTCGCTTTAAGGTCTTCCATCGCGACGGGGAAAGGTGCGAGCGCTGTGGGGGCGTGATTGAGAAGACGACACTCTCCTCGCGGCCGTTTTACTGGTGTCCCGGATGCCAGCATTAAGCCCGGCAGTCAGGCAGATAAAAAAACGCGCCAGGTGGCGCGTTTTTTTTCATCCGGACGGCAAGATTAGCGCTTAATGTCGGACTGGTAATCGCGTTTGGTGTAGCCAGTGTACAGCTGACGCGGACGGGCGATCTTCATGCCATCGCTGTGCATTTCGTTCCAGTGCGCAATCCAGCCCACGGTACGCGCCATGGCGAAGATAACGGTAAACATGGAGGACGGAATACCCATCGCTTTCAGGATGATACCGGAGTAGAAGTCGACGTTCGGGTAGAGTTTCTTCTCGATGAAGTACGGGTCGTTCAGCGCGATATGCTCCAGCTCCATGGCTACCTGCAGCAGATCGTCTTTGGTGCCCAGCTCTTTCAGCACTTCATGGCAGGTTTCACGCATCACGGTGGCGCGCGGGTCGTAGTTTTTGTAAACACGATGGCCGAAGCCCATCAGGCGGAAAGAGTCATTCTTGTCTTTCGCACGACGGACAAATTCCGGAATGTGCTCAACGGAGCTGATCTCTTCCAGCATCTTCAGCGCCGCTTCGTTGGCGCCGCCGTGCGCCGGTCCCCACAGGGAGGCGATGCCAGCAGCGATACAGGCGAACGGGTTAGCGCCGGAGGAGCCGGCGGTACGTACCGTCGAGGTCGACGCGTTCTGCTCGTGATCGGCGTGCAGGATCAGAATACGATCCATCGCGCGTTCAAGCACCGGATTGACTTCATACTCTTCGCACGGTGTCGCGAACATCATGCGCAGGAAGTTGCCGGCGTAGGAGAGGTCGTTGCGCGGATAAACAAACGGCTGGCCGATAGAATACTTGTAACACATGGCTGCCATGGTTGGCATTTTGGACAGCAGACGGTAGGCAGCAATCTCGCGGTGACGTGGGTTATTCACGTCGAGGGAGTCATGATAGAACGCCGCCAGGGCGCCGGTGATCCCGCACATCACGGCCATCGGGTGGGAATCGCGACGGAATGCATGGAACAGACGCGTGATCTGCTCATGAATCATGGTGTGGCGGGTGACGGTGGTTTTGAATTCGTCATATTCGGCCTGAGTCGGTTTTTCACCGTACAGCAGAATATAACATACTTCGAGATAGTTAGATTCGGTCGCTAACTGGTCGATCGGGAAGCCGCGGTGCAGCAGGATCCCCTCGTCACCATCGATAAACGTAATTTTAGATTCACAAGAAGCGGTGGATGTGAAACCTGGGTCAAAAGTAAATACGCCTTTTGAACCAAGACTACGAATATCAATAACATCCTGACCGAGCGTGCCTTTTAGCACATCCAGTTCAATAGCAGTGTCACCACCCAGGGTGATTTTTGCTTTAGCATCAGACATTTATGGTCTCCTTAGCGCCTTTATTGCTTAAGACTGCCGGGTGGTGGATTTGCTTTCGGCCCGCGCCTGCATACGTTACCAGTTTGTTATGTTGCACACAGCTCTGCGTCAGCGAAAAGGGCAGGGTACAGAGCAACGGCGCTTGATGGTACGTCCTTCAGGGCTGCGGTGAAACAACAGCAAATCAGCGTTTTAGCAGTCCGAATATTAAAACCTGTATACCACTAATAACTGTCCTGATTACATCGGTCAATACTGACACACTGTTACATAACTTATTCTCAGGTGAAAGAGTGACCCCATAACTTTTGAGCATTATTGCATTTAACTGGTAATGGTTGTAACAAGAATGTTTAATATTTGTCAAATCAGGTGATTAAAAATTAAAAAAATGTTGTTATCGTGACCTTGATCACTGTTCCGGAGAAAACCCAACAAACTATATGTAGGTTAATTGTAATGATTTTGTGAACGGCCTATACTGCGGCCAGGTCTCCGGAACACCCTGCAATCCCGAGCCACCCAGCGTTGTTTAGTGATGTTTTAATGCCTGAAAAGACGTTTTAACATGACTTCTGGTTATAGAAAGGACGCTGTCTGACCCGCAAGCAGACCGGAGGAAGGAAACAATAAGAACAGCATGTGGGCGTTATTCATGGTAAGAAATGTGAAAAAACAAAGACCTGTCAATCTGGATCTACAAACGATACGGTTCCCAATCACGGCGATAGCGTCCATTCTCCATCGCGTTTCCGGTGTCATCACCTTCGTGGCGGTCGGAATTCTGCTTTGGTTGCTGGGCACCAGCCTTTCCTCCCCTGAAGGTTTTCTGACGGCGGCCTCGATCATGGATAGCTTCTTTGTGAAGTTCATCATGTGGGGCATTCTCACCGCACTGGCCTATCATGTCGTTGTCGGTATCCGCCATCTGATGATGGACTTTGGCTACCTGGACGAAACCCTCGAAGCAGGGAAACGTTCCGCCAAAATCTCTTTTGTTATTACTGTCGTGCTTTCACTTCTCGCAGGAGTCCTCGTATGGTAAGCAACGCCTCAGCACTGGGACGCAACGGCGTACATGACTTTATTCTGGTCCGTGCTACCGCCATCGTTCTGACCCTCTACATCATCTACATGGTTGGCTTCTTCGCCACCACCGGTGAAATCTCATGGGAAGTGTGGACCGGATTCTTTGCCTCCGGCTTCACTAAAGTCTTCACTCTGCTGGCTCTCGTCTCCATTCTCATCCATGCCTGGATCGGGATGTGGCAGGTGTTAACGGACTACGTTAAACCACTGGCTCTGCGCCTGGTTCTGCAACTGGCTATCGTTGTGGCGCTGGTGGCTTACGTTCTTTATGGATTTGTTGTGGTGTGGGGTGTGTAATGAAATTGCCAGTCAGAGAGTTTGATGCTGTTGTTATCGGTGCCGGCGGCGCAGGTATGCGCGCGGCGCTGCAAATTTCCCAGAGCGGACAGACCTGTGCACTGCTCTCCAAAGTGTTCCCTACCCGTTCCCATACCGTATCCGCGCAGGGTGGTATCACCGTCGCGCTCGGTAACTCCCATGAAGATAACTGGGAATGGCATATGTACGACACCGTAAAAGGGTCGGACTATATTGGCGACCAGGACGCCATCGAATATATGTGTAAGACCGGCCCGGAAGCGATTCTTGAGCTGGAACATATGGGCCTGCCGTTCTCCCGTCTTGACGACGGCCGTATTTATCAGCGCCCGTTCGGCGGCCAGTCGAAAAACTTCGGCGGCGAGCAAGCGGCACGCACCGCAGCGGCGGCTGACCGTACCGGCCACGCGCTGTTGCACACCCTGTATCAACAGAACCTGAAAAACCACACCACTATCTTCTCCGAATGGTATGCCCTCGATCTGGTGAAAAACCAGGACGGCGCGGTGGTCGGTTGTACCGCCCTGTGCATCGAGACCGGCGAAGTGGTCTACTTTAAAGCCCGCGCCACCGTGCTGGCGACCGGCGGCGCAGGCCGTATTTATCAGTCCACCACCAACGCCCACATCAACACCGGTGACGGCGTCGGGATGGCCATCCGCGCCGGCGTTCCGGTGCAGGATATGGAAATGTGGCAGTTCCACCCGACCGGCATCGCCGGGGCAGGGGTGCTGGTCACCGAAGGTTGCCGCGGCGAAGGCGGTTACCTGCTGAACAAACACGGCGAGCGCTTTATGGAGCGTTATGCCCCGAACGCCAAAGACCTGGCGGGTCGTGACGTGGTGGCGCGTTCCATCATGATCGAAATTCGCGAAGGCCGCGGCTGCGATGGTCCGTGGGGCCCGCATGCGAAACTGAAACTGGATCACCTGGGTAAAGAGGTTCTGGAATCTCGTCTGCCAGGTATCCTTGAGCTGTCCCGTACCTTTGCTCACGTCGATCCGGTGAAAGAGCCAATCCCGGTTATCCCAACCTGCCACTACATGATGGGCGGTATCCCGACCAAAGTCACCGGTCAGGCGCTGACCGTGAATGAGAAGGGCGAAGACGTGGTGATCCCGGGCCTGTTCGCGGTAGGCGAAATTGCCTGCGTATCGGTCCACGGCGCCAACCGTCTGGGCGGCAACTCGCTGCTCGACCTGGTGGTCTTCGGCCGCGCGGCGGGCCTGCATCTGCAGGAGTCCATCGCCGAGCAGGGCACGCTGCGCGACGCCAGCGAATCGGATGTCGAAGGCTCGCTGGACCGCCTCAATCGCTGGAACAATACCCGCTCCGGCGAAGACCCGGTGGAAATCCGCAAAGCACTGCAGGAATGTATGCAGCACAACTTCTCGGTGTTCCGCGAAGGCGATGCGATGCACAAAGGTCTGGAGCAACTGAAAGTGATCCGCGAGCGCCTGAAAAACGCGCGTCTCGACGATACTTCCAGCGAGTTCAACACCCAGCGCGTCGAGTGCCTGGAGTTGGACAACCTGATGGAGACCGCGTTTGCGACCGCCGTGTCCGCTAACTTCCGTACTGAAAGCCGTGGCGCCCATAGCCGCATCGACTTCCCGGATCGTGATGATGAAAACTGGCTGTGCCATTCCCTGTATCTGCCAGAGTCGGAATCCATGACGCGTCGTAGCGTCAACATGGAACCGAAACTGCGTCCGGCATTCCCGCCGAAGATTCGTACTTACTAATGCGGAGACAGGAAAATGAAACTCGAGTTTTCAATTTATCGCTATAACCCGGATGTTGACGACGCTCCGCATATGCAGGATTACACCCTCGAAGCGGAAGAAGGTCGTGACATGATGCTGCTGGATGCGCTGATCCAGCTGAAAGAAAAAGATCCGTCGCTGTCGTTCCGCCGCTCCTGCCGTGAAGGGGTTTGCGGTTCCGATGGTCTGAACATGAACGGGAAAAACGGTCTGGCGTGCATCACGCCAATCTCCGCGCTGAATCAGCCGGGCAAGAAGATTGTTATCCGTCCGCTGCCAGGATTACCGGTTATCCGTGATTTGGTGGTGGACATGGGGCAATTCTATGCACAATATGAGAAGATTAAGCCTTACTTGTTGAATAATGGGCAAAATCCTCCGGCTCGCGAGCATCTGCAGATGCCTGAGCAGCGTGAGAAACTCGATGGTCTGTACGAGTGTATTCTGTGCGCATGTTGTTCAACCTCGTGCCCGTCGTTCTGGTGGAACCCGGACAAGTTCATCGGCCCGGCTGGCCTGCTGGCCGCGTATCGCTTCCTGATCGACAGTCGCGATACCGAAACCAGCGAGCGCCTGGAAGGCCTGAGCGATGCTTTCAGCGTATTCCGCTGTCACAGCATTATGAACTGCGTCAGTGTGTGTCCTAAAGGGCTTAACCCGACGCGCGCCATCGGCCATATTAAGTCGATGCTGCTGCAGCGCAGCGCGTAAGCAACACGGTCTGTCCCGGATGGCGCTTGCGCTTATCCGGGCTACCAAAGCAGTAGCCCCGGCAAGCGTTAGCGCTGCCGGGGGACAGATAGCAGGAAATCTTTAAAAACCGCCACAAGATGTACCAGTAATCGAGGCGTTCAGTGCGAGGTAAGGCGGCAACTGAGCGCATCCCCGGGAGCATAGTGAACTATGTGACCGGGGTAAGCGAAGGCAGCCAACGCAACCGCAGCCTGAACGCTGAAGATTAATGGCAGTTTTTAAAGGTTCCTTAGCGGATAGAAACCACAACTCGTCCGCAACAAGTGAACCCCGGCACGTGCACTCGGTGTGCGTGGTAGTTTCTACGGCGAAATAAGCATAAAAGTGCTTAAGGGATCACGATGCAGAACGGCGCAATGAAAGCCTGGCTGGACTCTTCTTTCCTCTCTGGTTCGAACCAGAGCTGGATAGAACAGCTCTATGAAGACTTCTTAACCGATCCTGACTCTGTTGACGCCAACTGGCGTTCGATGTTCCAGCAGTTACCTGGCACCGGAGTTAAACCGGATCAATTCCATTCCAAAACACGTGATTATTTCCGTCGACTGGCGAAGGATGCCTCACGTTACACTTCTTCGATTTCCGACCCTGACACCAATGTGAAGCAGGTTAAAGTCCTGCAGCTCATCAACGCATACCGTTTCCGTGGCCACCAGCATGCGAATCTCGATCCGCTGGGACTGTGGAAGCAAGAGAGAGTGGCGGATCTTGATCCGGCCTACCACGATCTGACCGAGGCCGATTTCCAGGATAGCTATAACGTAGGTTCATTCGCCATCGGTAAAGACACGATGAAGCTGGGCGACCTGATTGCCGCCCTCAAGCAAACCTACTGCGGCTCCATCGGCGCGGAATACATGCATATCACCTCTACTGAGGAAAAACGCTGGATCCAGCAGCGTATTGAATCGGTAGCCGGTAAAGCGAGCTTCACCGCGGCAGAGAAAAAGCGCTTCCTCAGTGAACTGACCGCTGCAGAAGGGCTGGAACGCTACCTCGGCGCCAAATTCCCGGGGGCGAAACGCTTCTCGCTGGAAGGGGGTGATGCCCTGATCCCGATGCTCAAAGAGATGATCCGCCATGCAGGCAAAAGCGGCACCCGCGAAGTGGTGCTGGGCATGGCGCACCGTGGCCGTCTGAACGTGCTGGTCAACGTGCTGGGTAAAAAACCGCAGGACCTGTTCGACGAGTTCGCGGGCAAACATAAAGAACACCTCGGCACCGGCGACGTGAAGTACCACATGGGCTTCTCTTCCGATATGGAAACCGAAGGCGGTCTGGTCCACCTGGCGCTGGCGTTTAACCCGTCGCACCTGGAGATCGTCAGCCCGGTGGTTATCGGTTCCGTACGCGCCCGTCTGGATCGTCTGGACGAGCCAAGCAGCAACAAAGTTCTGCCTATTACCATCCACGGCGACGCCGCCGTTACCGGCCAGGGCGTGGTTCAGGAAACCCTGAACATGTCGAAAGCCCGCGGTTACGAAGTCGGCGGTACCGTGCGTATCGTTATCAACAACCAGGTTGGCTTTACCACCTCCAACCCGCTGGATGCGCGTTCTACGCCATACTGTACCGATATCGGTAAGATGGTTCAGGCGCCGATTTTCCACGTTAACGCGGATGACCCGGAAGCCGTTGCTTTCGTTACCCGTCTGGCGCTGGATTTCCGTAATACCTTCAAACGCGATGTCTTCATCGACCTGGTGTGCTACCGCCGTCACGGCCATAACGAAGCCGACGAGCCGAGCGCAACCCAGCCGCTGATGTACCAGAAAATCAAAAAGCATCCGACCCCGCGCAAAATCTATGCTGACAAGCTGGAGCAGGAGAAAGTTGCGACGCTGGAAGACGCGACTGAGCAGGTTAACCTTTACCGCGATGCGCTGGATGCCGGCGAATGCGTGGTAGAGGAGTGGCGTCCGATGAATATGCACTCCTTTACCTGGTCTCCCTACCTCAACCACGAGTGGGACGAGAGCTATCCGGATAAAGTGGATCCGAAACGTCTGCAAGAGCTGGCTAAACGCATCAGTACGGTGCCGGAAGGTATCGAAATGCAGTCCCGTGTAGCGAAAATCTACGGCGATCGCCAACTGATGGCCGCCGGCGAGAAGCTGTTCGATTGGGGCGGCGCTGAAAACCTGGCTTATGCCACCCTGGTTGACGAAGGCATTCCGGTGCGCCTGTCCGGTGAAGACTCCGGTCGCGGCACCTTCTTCCACCGTCACGCGGTTATCCATAACCAGAGCAACGGTTCTACCTATACCCCGCTGCAGCATGTGCACAACGGCCAGGGCCAGTTCCGCGTCTGGGACTCGGTGCTGTCTGAAGAAGCCGTGCTGGCGTTCGAATACGGTTACGCCACCGCAGAGCCGCGTACGCTGACCATCTGGGAAGCGCAGTTCGGCGACTTCGCCAACGGCGCGCAGGTGGTGATTGATCAGTTCATCTCCTCTGGCGAACAGAAATGGGGCCGGATGTGCGGTCTGGTGATGTTGCTGCCGCACGGCTACGAAGGGCAGGGCCCGGAGCACTCCTCCGCGCGTCTGGAACGCTATCTGCAGCTGTGCGCTGAGCAGAACATGCAGGTTTGCGTACCGTCCACCCCGGCACAGGTTTACCATATGCTGCGTCGTCAGGCGCTGCGCGGTATGCGCCGTCCGCTGGTGGTGATGTCGCCGAAGTCTCTGCTGCGCCACCCGCTGGCGGTCTCCAGCATGGACGAACTGGCGAACGGCACCTTTATGCCGGCCATCGGCGAAATCGACGAACTCGATCCGCAAGCCGTGAAGCGCGTCGTACTGTGCTCTGGTAAGGTTTACTACGACCTGCTGGAACAGCGCCGCAAAAACGAGCAAAAAGATGTCGCCATCGTGCGTATCGAACAGCTCTACCCGTTCCCGCATCAGGCGGTGCAGGAAGCGCTGAAAGCTTACTCGCACGTACATGATTTTGTCTGGTGCCAGGAAGAGCCGCTCAACCAGGGCGCATGGTACTGCAGCCAGCACCACCTTCGTGAAGTAGTTCCATTTGGGGCCTCTCTGCGTTATGCAGGCCGCCCGGCCTCCGCCTCTCCGGCGGTAGGGTACATGTCCGTTCACCAGAAACAGCAACAAGATCTGGTCAATGACGCGCTGAACGTCGATTAATTAAAGGATACACAATGAGTAGCGTAGATATTCTGGTTCCCGACCTGCCTGAGTCCGTAGCTGACGCAACCGTCGCCACCTGGCATAAAAAACCGGGCGACGCGGTCGTCCGTGACGAAGTTCTGGTCGAAATCGAAACTGACAAAGTGGTACTGGAAGTACCGGCATCAGCGGACGGCATTCTGGATGCAGTGCTGGAAGACGAGGGCGCTACCGTCCTGTCTCGCCAGATCCTTGGCCGCCTGCGTGAAGGCAACAGCGCAGGTAAAGAAACCAGCGAAAAAGCGGATGCGAAAGCGTCCACCCCGGCGCAGCGCCAGCAGGCTTCTCTGGAAGAGCAGAACAACGATGCGCTCAGCCCGGCGATCCGTCGTCTGCTGGCGGAGCACAACCTCGACGCCGCTGCCATCAAAGGTACCGGCGTGGGTGGCCGTCTGACTCGTGAAGACGTCGAGAAACATCTGGCGAAAGCCCCGGCGGCGGCTGAAGCCAAAGCGCCAGCGGCTACCGCGGCAGCGACACCAGCGCCGCAGCTGGGTCACCGTTCAGAAAAACGCGTCCCGATGACCCGTCTGCGTAAACGCGTGGCCGAGCGTCTGCTGGAAGCGAAAAATTCCACCGCCATGCTGACGACCTTTAACGAAGTCAACATGAAGCCGATTATGGATCTGCGTAAGCAGTACGGCGATG
Source organism: Klebsiella sp. HMSC25G12 (assembly GCF_001807705.1). Classification (NCBI taxonomy): domain Bacteria; kingdom Pseudomonadati; phylum Pseudomonadota; class Gammaproteobacteria; order Enterobacterales; family Enterobacteriaceae; genus Klebsiella; species Klebsiella sp. HMSC25G12. The sequence goes on from NZ_KV789895.1 coordinate 129,670, forward strand.
CCTTCGAAAAACGTCACGGTATCCGTCTGGGCTTCATGTCCTTCTACGTGAAAGCGGTGGTTGAAGCGCTGAAACGCTACCCGGAAGTGAATGCTTCCATCGATGGCGACGACGTGGTTTACCACAACTACTTCGATGTCAGCATGGCAGTGTCCACTCCGCGCGGCCTGGTAACCCCGGTTCTGCGTGACGTTGACCTGCTGGGCATGGCGGACATCGAAAAGAATATCAAAGAGCTGGCGGTGAAAGGCCGTGACGGCAAGCTGACCGTAGATGACCTGACCGGCGGTAACTTCACCATTACCAACGGCGGCGTCTTCGGTTCCCTGATGTCCACGCCGATCATCAACCCACCGCAGAGCGCCATCCTGGGTATGCATGCCATTAAAGACCGTCCGATGGCGGTGAATGGCAAGGTAGAGATCCTGCCGATGATGTACCTGGCGCTCTCCTATGACCACCGTCTGATCGATGGGCGTGAATCGGTTGGCTTCCTGGTGGCGATTAAAGAGCTGCTGGAAGATCCGACTCGTCTGCTGCTGGACGTGTAGTCAGTAAGAGTATGACTTACCGTAGGTCGGATAAGGCATTTTTGCCGCCATCCGGCGTTGATGAGATGCCTGATGGCGACGCTAGCGCGTCTTATCAGGCCTACAGGTTTAAAGATAATTACACCCTGAAGGATGGACTGAACACATGAACTTACATGAATATCAGGCAAAACAACTTTTTGCCCGCTATGGCTTACCGGCGCCGGTGGGTTATGCCTGTACTACTCCGCGTGAAGCAGAAGAAGCCGCTTCAAAAATCGGCGCGGGTCCGTGGGTAGTGAAATGTCAGGTTCACGCTGGTGGCCGCGGTAAAGCGGGCGGTGTGAAAGTAGTTAAGAGCAAAGAAGAGATCCGCGCTTTTGCTGAGCATTGGCTGGGCAAACGCCTGGTGACTTACCAAACCGATGCTAACGGCCAGCCGGTCAACCAGATTCTGGTGGAAGCAGCGACCGATATCGATAAAGAGCTGTATCTGGGCGCGGTCGTTGATCGTAGCTCCCGTCGCGTGGTGTTCATGGCGTCGACTGAAGGCGGCGTGGAAATCGAAAAAGTCGCGGAAGAAACCCCGCACCTGATCCACAAGATCGCCATCGATCCGCTGGCGGGCCCGATGCCTTATCAGGGGCGTGAACTGGCGTTCAAACTGGGTCTGGAAGGTAAGCAGGTTCAGCAGTTCACCAAGATTTTCATGGGTCTGGCGACCATTTTCCTTGAGCGCGACCTGGCGCTGATCGAAATCAACCCGTTGGTTATCACTAAGCAGGGCGACCTGATCTGCCTCGACGGCAAACTGGGCGCTGACGGCAACGCGCTGTTCCGCCAGCCGGATCTGCGCGAAATGCGCGACCAGTCTCAGGAAGATCCGCGCGAAGCGCAGGCGGCGCAGTGGGAACTGAACTACGTTGCGCTCGACGGCAACATCGGTTGCATGGTTAACGGCGCAGGCCTGGCGATGGGCACCATGGACATCGTTAAGCTGCACGGCGGCGAACCGGCTAACTTCCTCGACGTTGGCGGCGGCGCCACCAAAGAGCGCGTGACCGAAGCGTTCAAAATCATCCTCTCTGACGACAACGTTAAAGCGGTTCTGGTTAACATCTTCGGCGGTATCGTACGTTGCGACCTGATCGCTGACGGCATCATCGGCGCGGTAGCGGAAGTTGGGGTTAACGTTCCGGTCGTGGTTCGTCTGGAAGGTAACAACGCCGAACTGGGCGCAAAAAAACTGGCTGACAGCGGCCTGAATATTATTGCAGCGAAAAGTCTGACGGACGCAGCACAGCAGGTTGTTGCCGCAGTGGAGGGGAAATAATGTCAGTTTTAATTAATAAAGATACCAAGGTTATCTGCCAGGGCTTCACCGGTAGCCAGGGGACCTTCCACTCTGAACAAGCGATCGCTTACGGTACGCAAATGGTTGGCGGCGTGACGCCAGGCAAAGGCGGCACCACCCATCTGGGTCTGCCGGTGTTCAACACCGTGCGCGAAGCCGTTGAAGCGACCGGCGCGACCGCGACCGTTATCTACGTTCCTGCACCGTTCTGCAAAGACTCCATTCTGGAAGCAATCGACGCGGGCATTAAGCTGATTATCACCATCACCGAAGGTATCCCGACGCTGGATATGCTGACTGTGAAAGTGAAGCTGGACGAAGCGGGCGTGCGCATGATTGGCCCGAACTGCCCAGGCGTTATCACCCCGGGCGAGTGCAAAATCGGCATCATGCCTGGCCACATTCACAAGCCGGGTAAAGTGGGCATCGTTTCCCGTTCCGGTACCCTGACCTATGAAGCGGTTAAGCAGACCACCGACTACGGCTTCGGCCAGTCTACCTGCGTCGGTATCGGCGGCGACCCGATCCCGGGCTCCAACTTCATCGATATCCTGAAGTTGTTCCAGGAAGATCCGCAGACCGAAGCGATCGTGATGATCGGTGAGATCGGCGGCAGCGCGGAAGAAGAAGCGGCAGCCTACATCAAAGAGCACGTGACCAAGCCGGTTGTCGGCTACATCGCGGGCGTGACCGCGCCGAAAGGCAAGCGTATGGGCCACGCGGGCGCCATCATCGCTGGCGGTAAAGGTACTGCTGATGAGAAATTCGCAGCCCTGGAAGCCGCTGGTGTGAAAACCGTTCGCAGCCTGGCCGATATCGGCGAAGCGCTGAAAGCTATCATCAAGTAAACCCTCTCTGCTTCTCCGAAGCAGAAATCTGTCCGATTTCGACATGGTTGGCCACCGTCAGGTGGCCTTTTTTATGGGCGTTATCCATCTCGCCAGAACATCCGCTGAACCGGCGGAATGCCTGCTCCGTGAAAAACCTTATCTATCATATTGATTTTATGAATTATTTCATGAATATAATCCCGGCAGCGTGGTTGCTGAAGGAAATATTTCCGCAATTCGCGACAGGCAAGGGTTTTAGATTGTGAAAAAACAGAAGAGAAGGGCATAAGAAAACAGGAAAAATACTGTGAGCAGTCTAGCATTATTAGGATCGGCGCATTTTTTTTCATTTTCCCCGCGGCGTTAAATAATATTACCTATGATTCTCATATCTCTCTTTTCAGTAACCAAGCAAGCCATACTTTAAACACAATATTAACATTAAGTTCACCAATATTCTTTATTGAGCTACATAATTAACACGTAGAGTAAAAATTGATTTATATCAATGCTTAATGCTTGGAAAAATTCTTCAAAAAACGTTAAATTGTCGCAAGTCAAATTGGCCTAAACAGGCTATCTTCGCTATATATTGATCACCGTCGAAAAATGTAAAACTGGAACAATAAAAACATATTTATTGTAAGGTTATTGCGGCGTAATATATTGGGGAATCAATTGGGTTTTCGTTAACGTATTTGTAACCTTGACGTGGCGTGGCTTCACTTTCAGGTGAAACGCGCTGCGGACGGGCCAACAAATAACTTTTGTATTGGGGCATGCGTATGAGCCAGAGCTTCTCGGTTCATTTTCGGAGTCTTCATGCGATGAGCAAGGAGTCATGATGTTAGATATAGTCGAACTGTCGCGCTTACAGTTTGCCTTGACCGCGATGTACCACTTCCTTTTTGTGCCGCTAACGCTCGGTATGGCGTTCCTGCTGGCCATCATGGAAACGGTTTACGTCCTTTCCGGCAAACAGATTTATAAAGATATGACCAAATTCTGGGGCAAGTTGTTTGGTATCAACTTCGCGCTGGGTGTGGCGACCGGTCTGACCATGGAGTTCCAGTTCGGGACTAACTGGTCGTATTACTCACACTATGTGGGCGATATCTTCGGTGCGCCGCTGGCCATTGAAGGTCTGATGGCCTTCTTCCTCGAATCCACCTTTGTAGGTCTGTTCTTCTTCGGTTGGGATCGTCTGGGTAAAGTTCAGCACATGGCCGTCACCTGGCTGGTCGCACTGGGCTCCAACCTCTCCGCGCTGTGGATCCTCGTCGCTAACGGCTGGATGCAGAACCCTATCGCATCGGACTTCAACTTTGAAACCATGCGTATGGAGATGGTCAGCTTCTCCGAACTGGTGCTCAACCCGGTTGCTCAGGTGAAATTCGTTCACACCGTGGCGTCGGGCTATGTCACCGGCGCGATGTTCATCCTGGCTATCAGCTCCTGGTATATGCTGAAAGGCCGCGACTTTGCCTTTGCTAAGCGCTCCTTTGCCATCGCAGCCAGCTTCGGTATGGCGGCGATCCTCTCCGTTATTGTGCTGGGTGACGAATCCGGTTACGAAATGGGTGACGTGCAGAAAACCAAACTGGCGGCTATCGAAGCTGAGTGGGAAACCCAGCCGGCGCCGGCTGCCTTTACTCTGTTTGGTATTCCCGATCAGAATGCGCAGACCAACCACTTCGCGATCCAGATCCCTTACGCGCTGGGCATCATCGCCACCCGCTCGGTGGATAAGCCGGTTATCGGCCTGAAAGATCTGATGGTTCAGCACGAAGAGCGTATCCGTAACGGGATGAAAGCGTACGCGCTACTGGAGCAGCTGCGCGCCGGTTCGACCGACCAGGCCGTGCGTGACCAGTTCAATAGCGTGAAGAAAGACCTCGGCTATGGCCTGTTGCTGAAGCGCTATACCCCGAACGTCGCTGACGCCACGGAAGAGCAGATCGCCAAAGCGACCAAAGACTCTATTCCAAGCGTCGCCCCGCTGTACTTCGCCTTCCGTATCATGGTGGCGTGCGGCATCCTGATGCTGTTGATTATCGGCGCCTCCTTCTGGAGCGTGATTCGTAACCGCATTGGCGAGAAAAAATGGCTGCTGCGCGCCGCGTTCTTTGGCCTGCCGCTGCCGTGGATTGCCGTGGAGTCAGGCTGGTTTGTTGCCGAGTATGGCCGTCAGCCGTGGGCGATTGGTGAGGTCCTGCCGACCGCGGTGGCCAACTCGTCGTTGACCGCAGGCGATCTGATCTTCTCAATGTTGCTGATCTGCGGTCTGTACACGCTGTTCCTGGTGGCTGAACTGTTCCTGATGTTCAAGTTTGCCCGCAAAGGACCTAGCAGCCTGAAAACCGGCCGCTATCACTTTGAACAGTCCTCTGCGGCTATTCAGTCGGCACGCTAAGACAGGAGTCGTCAAATGATCGATTATGAAGTATTGCGTTTTATCTGGTGGCTGCTGATTGGCATTCTGCTGATTGGCTTCGCTGTCGCCGACGGGTTCGACATGGGGGTGGGCATGCTCACCCGTTTCCTCGGCCGTAACGACACCGAGCGTCGGATTATGATCAACGCCATCGCTCCGCACTGGGACGGTAACCAGGTGTGGCTGATCACCGCCGGCGGCGCGCTGTTCGCGGCCTGGCCGATGGTTTACGCCGCAGCGTTCTCTGGCTTCTATGTGGCGATGATTCTGGTGCTGGCTTCGCTGTTCTTCCGTCCGGTCGGTTTTGACTACCGTTCCAAGATCGAGGACACCCGCTGGCGCAACATGTGGGACTGGGGCATCTTCATCGGTAGCTTCGTGCCGCCGCTGGTGATTGGTGTGGCCTTCGGCAACCTGTTGCAGGGCGTGCCGTTCCACGTCGATGAATACCTGCGTCTGTTCTATACCGGAAACTTCTTCCAGCTGCTGAACCCGTTTGGTCTGCTGGCCGGTATCGTCAGCGTGGCGATGATCCTGACTCAGGGTGCCACCTACCTGCAGATGCGTACCGTAGGCGAACTGCACCTGCGTACCCGCACCGTTTCCACGGTGGCGGCGCTGGTGACGCTGGTCTGCTTCGCGCTGGCCGGTGTGTGGGTCTACTACGGCATCGACGGCTATGTGGTGAAATCAGTAATGGATCATAGCGGCCCGTCTAACCCGCTGACTAAAGAAGTCGTGCGTGAGGCCGGTGCATGGATGGTGAACTTTAATAACATGCCAGCGCTGTGGGCCGTTCCTGCCCTGGGCGTGGTGCTGCCGCTGCTGACCGTCGTCTCGACTAAAGCGGATAAAGGCGCGTGGGCATTCCTGTTCTCCTCGCTGACCCTGGCCTGCATCATTCTGACCGCCGGTATTGCGATGTTCCCGTTCATCATGCCGTCCAGCACCATGCTGAACGCCAGCCTGACGATGTGGGACGCGACCTCCAGTCAGCGGACGCTGAACCTGATGACCTACGTGGCGATTGTCTTCGTGCCGATCATTCTGGCCTACACCAGCTGGTGTTACTGGAAGATGTTCGGCCGCATTACGCGCGAAGACATCGAAAAGAACACCCACTCGCTGTACTAAGGTAAGGAGCTATATATGTGGTACTTCGCATGGATTTTGGGAACGCTTCTTGCCTGTGCCTTTGGGGTGATTACCGCGCTGGCGCTTGAGCACGTGGAAGCCACCAAAGCAGGTAAAGAAGAACACTGATGAGTATTATCGTGATGCGATATACGAAATCATTCGGATTGCATCGAGGCGGCAAGTCTGTGAATCCCCAGGAGCTTACACCAGTAAGTGACTGGGGTAAGCAGACGTAGCCAACAAAGAGGCGACGTGAATGATAAAGTATATGTATGCGATAATGGACAAGCGCCCGTTAAGGGCGCTTTCCTTATTGATGGCGCTGCTGCTGGCCGGCTGCATCTTCTGGGATCCGTCGCGCTTTGCGGCGAAGACCAGCGAGCTGGAAATCTGGCATGGTTTCTTGCTGATGTGGGCGGTTTGCAGCGGCGTTATTCACGGCGTGGGCTTCCGTCCGCGTGCCGTTCACTGGCAGGGGATTTTTTGTCCGCTTATCGCTGATATCGTGCTCGCTTTGGGTCTCTTCTTTTTCTTCTTTTGAATAAGAGATCTCTGTTAATGGTATGGGCTTGCATAAGCCCATAAAAATTTACGCCCCGTTTACTTTCCCCCATTCCAAACCACCTTTCCCGCGCGTATAGTAGCGAAGTTTGAAAGCTCTAACCTTTTTTTGCATTACCGGGATGTAAAGTGAATACAACGCTGTTTCGATGGCCGGTTCGGGTCTACTACGAAGATACCGACGCCGGTGGTGTGGTTTACCACGCCAGTTACGTCGCTTTTTATGAAAGAGCACGCACAGAGATGCTGCGCCACCATCACTTTAGTCAACAGGTGCTGTTGGCTGAACGCGTTGCCTTCGTGGTTCGCAAAATGACGCTGGAGTATTTTGCCCCCGCCAGACTCGACGACATGCTCGAAGTCCAGACGGAAATTACCTCGATGCGCGGCACCTCTTTGGTTTTCACGCAGCGAATCGTCAACGCCGAGAATACAGTGTTAAACGAAGCTGAGGTTCTCATTGTGTGCGTTGATCCACTCTTAATGAAGCCACGTGCGCTTCCCAAGTCTATTGTCGCGGAGTTTAAGCAGTGACTGACATGAATATCCTTGATTTGTTCCTGAAGGCGAGCCTTCTGGTTAAACTTATCATGTTGATTTTGATTGGTTTTTCTATCGCTTCCTGGGCTATCATTATTCAGAGAACGCGTATCCTTAACTCGGCCGCGCGTGAAGCTGAAGCGTTCGAGGACAAATTCTGGTCCGGGATCGAGCTGTCCCGTTTGTACCAGGAGAGCCAGGGGCGTCGCGATAACCTGACCGGTTCGGAACAAATCTTCTACAGCGGTTTCAAAGAATTTGCGCGCCTGCATCGGGCCAACAGCCATGCGCCGGAAGCGATTGTCGAAGGGGCATCGCGCGCGATGCGTATTTCGATGAACCGCGAGCTGGAAACGCTGGAAACCCATATCCCGTTCCTCGGCACCGTAGGCTCCATCAGCCCGTATATCGGTCTGTTCGGTACTGTCTGGGGGATTATGCATGCCTTTATCGCCCTTGGCGCGGTGAAGCAGGCCACCCTGCAGATGGTGGCGCCAGGTATCGCCGAAGCGCTGATCGCCACCGCGATCGGTCTGTTCGCCGCGATCCCGGCGGTCATGGCGTACAACCGCCTGAACCAGCGCGTGAACAAGCTTGAACTGAACTACGACAACTTTATGGAAGAGTTCACCGCTATTCTGCACCGTCAGGCCTTTACCACCAGCGAAAGCAATAAGGGGTAAGCCATGGCCAGAGCACGTGGACGCGGACGTCGCGAACTGAAGTCCGAGATCAACATCGTTCCGCTGCTGGATGTCCTGCTGGTACTGCTGCTGATCTTTATGGCAACGGCGCCCATCATTACGCAGAGCGTGGAAGTCGATCTGCCGGACGCCACGGAATCGCAAGCGGTGAAAAGCAATGACGATCCGCCGGTGATTGTGGAAGTCTCCGGGGTAGGGCAGTACAGCGTGAAAGTGGGGCAGGAGACGCTGTCCCAGCTGCCGCCGGAGCAGGTGATTGCCGAAGCGAAGCGTCGTCTTGAAGCCAATGAGAAAACGGTATTCCTGATCGGCGGTGCGAAAGACGTCCCTTACGATGAAATTATTAAAGCGCTGAACCTGTTGCATAGTGCAGGGGTTAAATCGGTCGGCTTGATGACCAAACCTATTTAATCGCTTCAGGTATGTGCGTCCGCGTGGCGTCCGATGGTGAGTATCGCTCGCCGTCGGCGTGCATCGCGGGTACAGGCGAACAGTTTTTGGGAACCGATAGTGTCAAAGGCAACCGAACAAAACGACAAGCTTAAACGAGCGATCATCATTTCAGTCGCGCTGCACATCATTCTGATCGCGCTGCTGATCTGGAGTTCGTTTGACGAGCATCTGGATGCCTCTGCCGGCGGCGGCGGGGGATCGTCCATTGATGCCGTCATGGTCGATCCGGGGGCGGTGGTAAATAACTATAACCGTCAGCAACAGCAGCAGGCCAGCGCACGTCGCGCCGCTGAGCAGCGTGAAAAACAGGCGCAGCAGCAGGCGGAAGAGTTACGTGAGAAACAGGCAGCGGAACAGGAACGGCTGAAACAGCTCGAACAGGAACGGCTGCAGGCGCAGGAAGCGGCGAAAGAAGCGAAGGAACAGCAGAAGCAGGCTGAGGAAGCGGCTGCCAAGGCTGCCGCGGCGGCGAAAGCCAAAGCGGATGCGCAGGCTAAAGAAGCGCAGGAAGCGGCTGCCAAAGCTGCTGCCGACGCAAAAGCGAAGGCGGATGCCCAGGCAAAAGCGGCTGAGCTGGCAGCGGCTAAAGCCGCCGCTGACGCGAAGAAACAGGCCGATGCCGCCGCCGCGAAAGCGGCAGCCGATGCGAAGAAACAGGCGGAAGCCGAAGCGGCGAAAGCCGCAGCAGAAGCGCAGAAGAAAGCGGAAGCGGCAGCGGCGAAGAAAGCGCAGCAGGAAGCAGAGAAGAAGGCCCAGCAGGAGGCGGCTAAGCAAGCTGCGGCTGAAAAAGCGGCAGCAGAAAAAGCCGCCGAAAAAGCCGCTGAGAAAGCTGCCGCCCAAAAAGCGGCCGCAGAGAAGGCCGCCGCCGAAAAAGCCGCCGCAGCTGAAAAAGCGGCGGCAGCCAAAGCGGCTGCGGCTGAGAAGGCAGTGGCCGATAAAGCGGCCAAAGCGGCAGCAGCAAAAGCGGCGGCAGCGAAGAAAGCGGCTGCCGCGAAAGAAGCGGACGGCGTTGACGACCTGCTTGGCGATCTGAGTTCGGGTAAGAATGCGCCTAAAACAGGCGGAGGAGCCAAAGGAAACAATGCCTCTGCTGCCGGGAGTGGTAATACTAAAAACAGTGCCTCGGGGGCTGATATCAATAACTATGCCGGGCAGATAAAGTCGGCGATTGAAAGTAAGTTTTATGACGCATCGTCCTATGCAGGCAAAACATGTACCTTGCGTATCAAACTTGCTCCTGACGGCCTGTTGTTAAATATACAGTCCGAAGGTGGTGATCCTGCTCTATGCCAGGCCGCTCTTGCCGCAGCCCGGCAGGCTAAGTTCCCGAAACCACCTAGCCAGGCAGTATATGAAGTCTTCAAAAATGCGCCACTGGACTTCAAACCTCAGTGATATTTTTCCCCGTGCAAACGGGGAAAAACAATCTATGGTAGTCACAGGGTTTTGGTAGTTTTGTATATTTGAGTTTGTTAACATTCTGCTAAATTATCGTGGGCTTTCCGCCCGGATAAGGGAGATATGATGAAGCAGGCATTACGAGTAGCATTTGGTTTTTTAATGCTGTGGGCGGCGGTGCTGCACGCAGAAGTACGTATCGAGATCACCCAGGGGGTGGACTCGGCACGCCCTATCGGCGTGGTACCGTTCCAGTGGGCCGGCCAGGGCGCTGCGCCTGAAGATGTTGGCGGTATCGTGGCAGCTGACCTGCGCAACAGTGGTAAATTTAACCCGCTGGATCGCTCGCGTCTGCCGCAGCAGCCGACCAGTGCCCAGGAAGTGCAGCCTGCTGCCTGGTCTGCGCTGGGTATCGACGCCGTGGTCGTCGGTCAGGTCACGTCAAACCCGGATGGTTCTTATCAGGTAGCATATCAGCTGGTGGATACCGGCGGTGCGCCGGGTACAACGCTGGCGCAAGGCTCTTTTAAAGTCACTAAACAGTACCTGCGCTACGCAGCGCACGCTGCCAGCGACGCGGTATTTGAGAAGCTGACCGGCATCAAGGGCGCCTTCCGTACCCGTATCGCCTACGTGGTGCAGAAAAACGGCGGCCAGTTCCCTTACGAACTGCGCGTGTCCGACTACGATGGTTACAACCAGTTCCTTGTTCACCGTTCCTCCCAGCCGCTGATGTCCCCGGCCTGGTCTCCGGACGGTTCTAAACTGGCTTACGTGACCTTTGAAAGTGGTCGTTCTGCGCTGGTGGTTCAGACCCTGGCGAACGGCGCTGTGCGTCAGATCGCCTCCTTCCCGCAGCACAACGGCGCGCCGGCGTTCTCTCCGGATGGCTCTAAGTTGGCCTTCGCGCTGTCGAAAACCGGTAGCCTGAACCTGTACGTGATGGATCTGGGCTCCGGTCAGATTCGTCAGGTGACTAACGGTCGCAGCAACAACACCGAACCAAGCTGGTTCCCGGACAGCCAGAACCTGGCCTTCACCTCTGACCAGGCCGGTCGTCCGCAGGTGTATAAAGTCAACATCAATGGCGGCACGCCGCAGCGTATCACCTGGGAAGGTTCACAGAACCAGGACGCCGACGTGAGCGCGGATGGTAAAACCATGGTAATGGTCAGCTCGGCCGGCGGTCAGCAGCACATTGCCAAACAAGATCTGGAAGCGGGTGGTGTACAGGTTCTGTCATCAACGTTTTTAGACGAAACGCCAAGTCTGGCACCTAACGGCACTATGGTAATCTACAGCTCTTCTCAGGGGATGGGATCCGTGCTGAATCTGGTTTCTACAGATGGGCGTTTCAAAGCGCGTCTTCCGGCAACTGATGGACAGGTAAAATCGCCTGCCTGGTCGCCGTATCTGTGATAATAAATAATTGATTATTAAAGGAATCAAAGAAATGCAACTGAACAAAGTGCTGAAAGGGCTGATGATCGCTCTGCCGGTTATGGCAATCGCGGCATGTTCTTCTAACAAGAACGCCAGCAACGACCAGAGCGGTGAAGGCATGCTGGGTGCCGGCACTGGTATGGACGCTAACGGTAACGGCGGCAACATGTCTTCTGAAGAGCAAGCTCGTCTGCAGATGCAGCAGCTGCAACAGAACAACATCGTTTACTTCGATCTGGACAAGTACGATATCCGTTCTGACTTCGCTGCCATGCTGGACGCGCATGCGAACTTCCTGCGCAGCAACCCGTCCTACAAAGTGACTGTAGAAGGTCACGCGGATGAGCGCGGTACGCCGGAATACAACATCGCTCTGGGTGAGCGTCGTGCTAACGCCGTTAAGATGTATCTGCAGGGCAAAGGTGTTTCTGCCGATCAGATCTCCATCGTTTCTTACGGTAAAGAAAAACCAGCAGTACTGGGTCATGACGAAGCGGCATATGCCAAAAACCGTCGCGCCGTACTGGTTTACTAAGAGAATTGCATGAGCAGTAACTTCAGACATCATTTATTGAGTCTGTCGTTACTGGTTGGCATAGCGGCCCCCTGGGCCGCTTTTGCTCAGGCGCCAATCAGTAGTGTCGGCTCAGGCTCGGTCGAAGACCGCGTCACTCAACTCGAGCGTATTTCCAATGCTCACAGCCAGCTTTTAACCCAACTCCAGCAACAACTCTCTGATAACCAGACTGACATTGATTCTCTCCGTGGCCAGATCCAGGAGAACCAATATCAGCTGAATCAGATCGTTGAGCGCCAGAAGCAGATTCTGCTGCAGATAGATAGTCTGAGCAGCGGTGGCGGCGGCGCAGCGGCAGCATCAGGTACGCAGGCTCCATCGTCTTCCGGCGATCAGAGCGCGGCTGCTACCAGCGCAGCGCCAGCGGCCTCGTCAGGCGCCCCGGCGATGACCGGCGATGCGAACACCGATTACAATGCGGCCATTGCCCTGGTGAAGGATGCTTCACGCCAGGATGACGCAATGGTGGCGTTTCAGAACTTCGTTAAAAAGTACCCGGATTCAACTTATCAGCCGAACGCCAACTATTGGCTCGGACAGTTGAATTACAATAAGGGGAAAAAAGACGATGCGGCGTTTTACTTCGCCTCGGTGGTGAAGAACTACCCGAAATCGCCAAAAGCGCCTGACGCCATGTTTAAGGTCGGCGTGATCATGCAGGACAAGGGTGATACCGCGAAAGCGAAAGCGGTTTACCAGCAGGTGATCAGTAAATTCCCCGGCACCGACGGTGCGAAACAAGCGCAAAAACGTCTTAATGCTCTTGGTTGATTACGGCATGACCAGAAATCGCGTTATTTCTGGTCTTGTCGCCTGAATCACCAGCAGTTAAGTGATCTTTATCGAAATTTTAGTTGCGCTGAATTCTGAAATCAGTAATATATGCCGCCGTTGCCAAGGGATATCAAACAAGCCCAAAGCGATGCCAGAGTGGGTCGTTAGCTCAGTTGGTAGAGCAGTTGAC
>NZ_KV789895.1:142614-143106 GCF_001807705.1 Klebsiella sp. HMSC25G12
TCGCAGGTTCGAATCCTGCACGACCCACCAATCGTTCTGGTGGAACGCGATAGTAAAACGTGAAGGATAATGTTGCGACAGCAACGGCCCATAGGGCGAGGCGAAGCCGAGTCATCCTGCACGACCCACCACTTAGCAGTATCCAGCGCAGTATCGGGTGATTAGCTCAGCTGGGAGAGCACCTCCCTTACAAGGAGGGGGTCGGCGGTTCGATCCCGTCATCACCCACCACCGGGTCGTTAGCTCAGTTGGTAGAGCAGTTGACTTTTAATCAATTGGTCGCAGGTTCGAATCCTGCACGACCCACCATCTTTAACATCGAACTTCGGTGTTAAACGTGAAGGATAACGTTGCTTCAGCAACGGCGCCCCAGGGCGAGCGAAGCGAGTCATCCTGCACGACCCACCACTTTTTAATGATGGGGCCGGTGGACGCAGTATCGGTAGTATCCAGCGCAGTTTCGGGTGATTAGCTCAGCTGGGAGAGCACCTC
>NZ_KV789895.1:143126-203036 GCF_001807705.1 Klebsiella sp. HMSC25G12
TCGCAGGTTCGAATCCTGCACGACCCACCATCCTGAATGATTACAGTAGCAAAATCCCGCAAGGGGTCGTTAGCTCAGTTGGTAGAGCAGTTGACTTTTAATCAATTGGTCGCAGGTTCGAATCCTGCACGACCCACCAATTTCAATATTGGTGTCGAGTGAAATTATTCAGGTAGTACCAGAGCGGGTCGTTAGCTCAGTTGGTAGAGCAGTTGACTTTTAATCAATTGGTCGCAGGTTCGAATCCTGCACGACCCACCAATGTAAAAAGGCGCCCTAAAGGCGCCTTTTTGCTATCCGCCATACTCCAAAATTCGACTTCAGCATGACTCCACGGTCACGCTGCGCTTACCGTGGCTACACAGGGTACGAACCGGTCGTTTGGGCAGATGTGTAGCATCGTCCGCGGCATACGGGCTGATGTACAAAATTCATCACGACTTTTTGCTCGTAATCCGCTATCTTGTTTAGCATATAAAACACCATGACCGTGTTAAGGCGCAGACAGGCCATAGTGACGGTCTTAGAGTTAAGCCAGTAAAACGAGATTGCATGATGAGCGTAATGTTTGATCCTGAAACGGCGATTTATCCTTTTCCAGCGAAACCACAACCGCTGACCGTCGACGAAAAGCAGTTTTATCGCGAAAAAATCAAGCGCCTGTTGCGCGAGCGCGACGCCGTGATGGTGGCGCATTACTACACCGATCCTGAAATTCAACAACTGGCGGAAGAAACCGGCGGCTGTATCGCCGACTCGCTGGAGATGGCGCGTTTTGGCGCCCGTCATTCGGCCTCCACGCTGCTGGTCGCCGGGGTGCGTTTTATGGGGGAAACCGCCAAAATCCTCAGCCCGGAAAAGACCATTCTGATGCCGACCCTGAACGCGGAGTGTTCGCTGGATCTGGGCTGTCCGATTGAGGAATTCAACGCCTTCTGCGATGCCCATCCCGATCGCACCGTGGTGGTTTATGCCAATACGTCCGCCGCGGTGAAGGCCCGCGCTGACTGGGTGGTTACCTCCAGTATCGCCGTGGAACTCATTGATCATCTGGACAGCCTGGGTCAAAAGATCCTCTGGGCACCGGACCGCCACCTTGGCCGCTATGTCCAGCGTCAGACCGGCGCAGACGTGCTGTGCTGGCAGGGGGCATGCATCGTGCACGATGAGTTTAAAACCCAGGCACTGACGCGTATGAAGGCCCTCTATCCTGAAGCTGCTGTACTGGTCCATCCTGAATCGCCGCAGGCGATCGTCGAGATGGCGGATGCCGTGGGCTCCACCAGCCAGCTGATTGCGGCGGCGAAAAGCTTGCCCCAGCGCCAGCTGATCGTGGCCACCGATCGCGGTATCTTCTATAAAATGCAGCAGGCGGTACCGGAGAAAACGCTGCTGGAAGCGCCCACTGCCGGCGAAGGGGCGACCTGCCGCAGCTGCGCGCACTGCCCGTGGATGGCGATGAACGGCCTGAAAGCCATTGCCGAGGGACTCGAACAGGGCGGTGCTGAACACGAAATCCACGTCGACGAAGCGCTGCGCACCGGGGCATTGATTCCGCTTAACCGGATGCTGGATTTTGCGGCTACACTACGGGGATAACGTATTGTCGCGTCGCAAGACGCTGAGGGGATGAAATGGATTTTTTTAGCACGCAGAATATTTTAGTACATATACCCATCGGCGCCGGGGGGTACGATCTCTCCTGGATAGAGGCCGTGGGGACCATCGCCGGGCTGCTGTGCATCTGGCTGGCGAGCCTGGAGAAGATCAGTAACTATGCTTTCGGGCTGGTCAACGTCACGCTGTTCGCCATCATCTTCTTTCAGATCCAGCTGTATGCCAGCCTGCTGCTGCAGCTGTTCTTCTTTGCCGCTAACGTTTACGGCTGGTATGCCTGGTCGCGACAAAGCAGCAACCATGAGGCTGAGCTGCAGATCCGCTGGCTACCCCGTAGTAAAGCCCTGGGCTGGCTGGCGGCCTGCGTGGTGGCGATCGGCTTGCTGACCCTGTTTATCAACCCGTTTTTTGCTTTCCTGACGCGGATCGCGGTCAGCCTGATGCAAGCGCTGGGTCTGCAGGTCTCCATGCCGGTTCTGCAGCCGGATGCCTTCCCGTTCTGGGACTCCTGCATGACGGTGCTGTCGGTGGTGGCGATGATCTTAATGACCCGCAAGTATGTCGAGAACTGGCTGCTGTGGGTGATTGTCAACGTGATAAGCGTGGTGATTTTTGCCCGCCAGGGCGTCTATGCCATGTCGCTGGAATACCTCTTGCTGACGTTCATTGCGCTGAACGGCAGCCGGATGTGGATAAACAGCGCGCGTGAGCGAGGTTCTCACGCGTTTTCTGGCTAATGGTGGTGGTGATGATCGTGCCCGGCGTGCATCGTGTTGAGATGGCACTCCGGGCCGCTGCAGGGCTGGTACTCCATCTGCACCGTGGCATGCTCAATTTCATATTTATGTTCCAGGAAATGCAGGATACGGTTGAGTAACGCATCATGATCGTACGGCGGGACCACCTGAACATGGAGCGTCATCACCGGTTTTTCCCCCACCAGCCAGACGTGGACGTGGTGAACATCGCGTACCTCCGGGATAGAGCGACGGATATCCCGCTGCAGGGCCGCCACATCCAGCGAACGCGGCGCGCCTTCCAGCAGTTCATTCAGACTCTCCTTCAGTAATCGCCAGGCGCTACGTAATACCAGGCAGGAAACCAGTACGGAAAGGATCGGATCGACAGGCGTCCAGCCGGTGGTGAGGATCACCACGGCCGCCACGATCGCGCCGACCGAGCCCAGCAGGTCGCCCAGCACGTGTAGCGCCGCAGCGCGCACGTTGAGATTCTGCTCTTCACTCCCCCGATGCAGGATCCAGAAGGCCAGCACGTTGGCCAGCAGGCCGGCGACCGCAATCACCATCATCGTCACGCCGGCCACCGGCTGCGGATGCTGGAAGCGCTGAATGGCCTCCCAGACAATCAAAATGGTAATCACCACCAGGGCAATGGCATTGAGAAACGCCGCGAGGGTGGTCAAACGCAACCAGCCAAAGGTATGGCGGGTATTCGGTGGGCGACTGGCGAAGCGAACCGCCAGCAGCGCAAACAGCAGGGCGGCAGAGTCGGTGAGCATATGGCCGGCATCTGCCAGCAGGGCTAGTGAGCCGGAGATTGCGCCGCCGACGGCTTCAATCAACATAAAACCGGCGGTGACGATAAACGCCCATCGCAGCCGGCGAGCGTTACTGCTGTCCGGAGCCTGGGCAGGGGAGTGCGAATGCGGGTGGGCCATCGTGTCGTCCCTTGATAGTTATCATTATTACGCTATGACATCATAAACAGAGAGCGATAACAAACGAAGAAAAGGCGAGCCAGGCTCGCCTTTTCTTCGTTTGTTCCCAGCGTATCACTTACTGGGTGGTACCGTCGGTTTTGCTGTTGTCGTGGTTCATGCTGCCGCCATTGTCCAGTTTCTTACCGGTGTCCGGACAGCGGCCGTCTTTACACATCGAGTTTTTATGCACTTCATCGCTCGACATATTGTCCTGGCTCATCGTCGAGCCATCAGGATGGAGCATGGTGCCGCCAGAGCCAGAATTAATCTGGTTATTGTCCACATTGTTTGGCGCCACGTTCTCACGGGCATCCGGCGCCACCTGACCGGCATCCGCGGAAGAGTTGGCCTGGCCATTATTGGACTGGGCGCCGGTGTCTGCCGCCAGGGCCGCGCCGCTGGCAAGACCTAAGGTGGCGGTGAGCAAAAGGGTCGTCAGTTTTTTCATATTCATCGGATACTCCTGTTAAGCCGGGAAGGGGAAATGCGCTTCCCGCGGTGAGTGTGCCAGGGATCTGACTCGCTATGGTTAAAGACTCCGCAGACGATCGCAGTGTCACTATATAATCCTGAAACGTAAGACTTAATTAGCTTTAACAGTTAATTATTGTAGTGCATGAGCCTGGTTTCGCTACTTTATGGCGTATTTTTGCCTATTTCCAGGATTATTCCATCACTACTGTAAAATCACGTTTACACTTTTTCGGCGAAGAGATAGATTGGAGGGATTGCATTTCATTGAATAAGTATGGCAACGCTGGAAAGAAGATGAATTATCAGAACGACGATTTACGCATTAAAGAGATCAACGAATTATTACCTCCCGTTGCGCTCCTGGAAAAATTCCCTGCTACCGAAAATGCTGCAAACACCGTTGCGCATGCTCGCAAAGCGATCCATCAGATCCTCAAGGGCGACGATGACCGTCTGCTGGTAGTGATTGGGCCCTGTTCGATTCACGATCCGGCAGCGGCGAAAGAGTACGCTTCCCGTCTGCTGCCCCTGCGCGAGACATTGAAGGGCGAGCTCGAGATCGTCATGCGGGTCTATTTTGAAAAACCGCGCACCACCGTCGGCTGGAAAGGGCTTATCAACGATCCCCATATGGATAACAGCTTCCGCATCAACGACGGGTTGCGCATCGCGCGCAAACTGCTGCTGGACATTAACGACAGCGGCCTGCCGGCGGCGGGGGAATTCCTCGATATGATCACCCCGCAGTATGTCGCCGATCTGATGAGCTGGGGCGCCATTGGGGCGCGTACCACCGAATCCCAGGTGCACCGTGAACTTGCCTCCGGACTCTCCTGCCCGGTGGGCTTTAAGAATGGTACCGATGGCACCATCAAGGTGGCTATCGACGCGATTAACGCCGCTGGCGCACCGCACTGTTTCCTGTCGGTCACTAAGTGGGGCCACTCCGCTATCGTGAATACCAGCGGTAACGGCGACTGCCATATTATTCTGCGCGGCGGCAAAGAGCCGAACTACAGCGCGAAGCACGTGGCGGATGTGAAGATCGGCCTGGCGAAAGCGGGCCTGCCGGCTCAGGTGATGATCGACTTCAGCCATGCCAACTCCAGCAAGCAGTTCAAGAAGCAGATGGAAGTGGGCGCGGACGTATGCCAGCAGATTGCCGGCGGTGAGCGGGCGATCATGGGCGTGATGATTGAAAGCCATCTGGTGGAAGGCAACCAGAGCCTCGAGAGCGGTGAACCGCTGACCTACGGCAAGAGCGTCACCGACGCCTGCATCGGCTGGGAGGATACCGAAACGATCCTGCGTCAGCTGGCGGAAGCGGTGAAAACCCGCCGCGGCTAAGCGAATCTGCGCTGGCGAAGGCAATAAAAAAAGCGTGGAGATTTCCACGCTTTTTTGTTTTTACCGGGAGGAATTACTTCGCTTTACCCTGGTTGGCGACGGCAGCCGCTTTCGCCGCGATCTCTTCCGCATTGCCCAGATAGTAATGTTTGATCGGCTTGAAGTTTTCATCGAACTCATACACCAGCGGTACGCCGGTCGGGATGTTCAGTTCTAGGATCTCGTCTTCGCCCATGTTGTCGAGGTATTTCACCAGCGCGCGCAGGGAGTTACCGTGAGCGGCGATGATCACGCGCTCACCGCTTTTCAGGCGCGGCAGAATGGTTTCGTTCCAGTAAGGCACGACGCGGTCGATGGTCAGCGCCAGGCTTTCAGTGGTCGGCAGTTCGGCGTCGGTCAGTTTTGCATAGCGCGGATCGTGGCCCGGGTAGCGCTCGTCGTCTTTGGTCAGCTCCGGCGGAGTGACAGCGAAGCCGCGACGCCACTGTTTAACCTGCTCGTCACCGTATTTCTCAGCGGTTTCCGCTTTGTTCAGGCCCTGCAGCGCGCCGTAATGACGCTCGTTCAGCTTCCAGGATTTCTCAACCGGCAGCCAGGCCTGATCCAGTTCGTCCAGCACGTTCCACAGGGTGTGGATGGCACGTTTCAGCACGGAGGTATAAGCAAAATCAAAGCTGAAGCCTTCAGCCTTCAGCAGTTTACCTGCCGCTTTCGCTTCGCTAACGCCTTTCTCGGACAGATCAACGTCGTACCAACCGGTGAAGCGGTTTTCGTTGTTCCACTGGCTTTCGCCATGACGAACCAGTACCAGCTTAGTTACAGCCATTCTCTTACTCCTCTCTACACGCCATCCCTCGCGCCGCGAACGGTGCGCTGAATATGTTGGTGTATGTGTTATTGATTGATAACTATTCTCATTATATTGCCGTGATTTGGCTCACGGCAATGCTTATCCCTAACCATAGCGAAAATAGTGGCTCAGTGTAAGGTGCTTGTAAAACACAGGTTATTTTTTTGTCCTTTGGTGACGGAAAATAGAGCAGGTTGCTGAAAAAAGAGGCGGCAGAGAGGAGGGCGGGGACGAAAAACAGCGCCCCCGGCGGAGGGCGCTGGCGATTAACAGGCGATAAACTGATATTCCGTCAGGCTGACGTACTCCTGGCCCGGACGTAACACACAGTCCGGCTGCGGCCATTCCGGATGATTCGGCGAATCCGGCAGGAATTCGCTCTCCAGCGCCAGCCCCTGCCAGTCGGCGTAGGGCTCCGTCGTATGCGACGGGGTGCCGCCGAGATAGTTGCCGGAGTAAAACTGCAGCGCCGGAGCGGAGGTATAGACCGTCATCTGCAGCTTGCCGTCCTGCGACCAGACCTGCGCCGCAGGCTGGCTGGCGTCGCCTTTGGCATCCAGCAGGAAGGCATGATCGTATCCCTTCACCTTTTGCTGATCGGCGTCGGCGAGGAAGTCGGCGGCGATGGTTTTCGGCTGGCGGAAATCAAAGCTGGTGTTAGCAACATCTTTGAGTTCACCACCCGGGATACCGTCGCTTTCCACCGGCAGATACCTCTGGGCGAGGATCTGCAACTGGTGCTGGCGCACGTCGCGCTGGTCACCGTCGAGGTTGAAATAGACGTGATTGGTCATGTTCACCGGGCAGGGTTGGTCCACGGTGGCGCGATAGGTAATCGCGATGCGGTTATCGTCGGTCAGACGATAGTGCGCGGTGGCCTGCAGAGTGCCGGGGAAGCCTTGATCGCCATCGGGCGAGGTCAGAGCGAACAGCACTTCCTGCTCGTCGGCGCGGACAATGCGCCAGCGGCGCTTATCAAACCCTTCCGGGCCGCCGTGGAGCTGATGGCCCGCGTCGTTTGATGGCGTGACGTTGACGAGCTGGCCGTCAAGCGGGAAGCGGCTATTGCCGATACGGTTGGCGTAGCGGCCTACCGAGGCGCCAAGAAACGCGGCCTGACGGGTGTAATCTTCGAGTTTCGCGCAGCCCAGCAGCGGACGGCGTACGCTGCCATCGGCCAGCGGCACCTCGGCGCTGAGCAGCGTCGCGCCCCAATCCGCCACGGTAACGGTCATCCCCGCCTTATTGCGCAGGGTCACCTGCTGCCAGGGCTGGCCGTCCGGCGCCAGCGCGGTGGTTTGCGTTACCATTGGCCTGCCCCCTGTGACGGTTTGCAGACATAGAATGTCTCTTTAATACCGGTTTTCGCTTCATACGTTTTAGCAACGGCCTGCTGAACGGTATCGACCAGATCTTCCGGGACCAGCGCTACCACGCAGCCGCCAAAGCCGCCGCCGGTCATGCGTACGCCGCCTTTATCACCGATCGTGGCCTTAACGATCTCCACCAGAGTGTCGATCTGCGGGACGGTGATCTCGAAATCATCGCGCATCGAGGCATGGGATTCGGCCATCAGCTCACCCATCCGCTTCAGGTCGCCTTTTTCGAGGGCGCTGGCGGCTTCCACGGTGCGGGCATTCTCCGTCAGCACATGGCGTACGCGCTTCGCGACGACCGGATCCAGCTCATGGGCGACGGCGTTAAATTGCTCGAGGGTAACATCGCGCAGGGCGGGCTGCTGGAAGAAGCGCGCGCCGGTTTCGCACTGTTCACGACGGGTGTTGTACTCGCTGCCGACGAGGGTGCGCTTAAAGTTGCTGTTGATGATCACCACTGCCACGCCTTTCGGCATCGAGACGGCTTTGGTGCCCAGCGAACGGCAGTCGATCAGCAGCGCGTGGTCTTTTTTGCCCAGCGCCGAAATCAGCTGATCCATGATGCCGCAGTTGCAGCCGACAAACTGGTTTTCCGCCTCCTGGCCGTTGAGGGCGATTTGCGCGCCATCCAGCGGCAGATGATAGAGCTGCTGGAACACGGTGCCGACGGCGACTTCCAGCGAGGCTGAGGAGCTTAACCCCGCACCCTGCGGTACATTGCCGCTGATCACCAGATCCGCGCCGCCAAAGTGGTTGTTCCGCTGCTGCAGATGCTTTACCACGCCGCGGACATAGTTCGACCACTGCTGGGTATCGTGGCTGATAATCGGCGCGTCGAGAGAGAACTCATCGGTCTGATTGTCGTAATCGGCGGCAATCACCCGCACCGTACGATCGTCGCGCGGCGCACAGCTGATCACCGTCTGGTAGTCGATGGCGCAGGGCAGCACAAAACCGTCGTTGTAATCGGTATGCTCGCCGATCAGGTTGACGCGGCCTGGCGCCTGAATGACATGGCTGGCCGGATAACCGAAGGCGTCAGCAAACAGGGTTTGGGTTTTCTCTTTCAGACTCATCATTACACTCCGGATTCACGAAAATGGACGTCGCTGACGGCACGCAGTCGTTCGGCAGCTTGCTCGGCGGTCAGATCGCGCTGGGTTTCGGCCAGCATTTCATAGCCAACCATAAACTTGCGGACCGTCGCGGAGCGCAGCAGCGGCGGATAAAAGTGGGCATGAAGCTGCCAGTGGTGATGGTCTTCGTCGTTAAACGGCGCGCCGTGCCAGCCCATGGAGTAGGGGAATGAGCACTGGAACAGGTTGTCGTAACGGCTGGTCAGCTTTTTCAACGCCAGCGCCAGATCGCTGCGCTGGGCGTCGGTGAGATCGGTAATACGCTGCACGTGCGCTTTCGGCAACAGCAGCGTTTCGAATGGCCAGGCGGCCCAGTAGGGCACGACCGCCAGCCAGTGCTCGGTGTCCACCACCGTGCGGCTGCCGTCGGCCAGTTCGCGCTGAACATAGTCCAGCAGCATCGGCTGACCTTGTCCGGCGTAATACTCTTTCTGCAGACGGTCTTCCCGTTCCGCTTCATTGGGCAGGAAGCTATTGGCCCACACCTGACCATGCGGGTGAGGGTTGGAGCAGCCCATCGCTGCCCCTTTGTTTTCAAAGACCTGGACCCACGGGTAGCGTTTCCCGAGGTCCGCGGTCTGTTCCTGCCACGCTTTAACCACGCCTTCCAGCGCTTCAGGGCTCAGTTCCGGCAGCGTTTTGCTGTGGTCTGGCGAGAAGCAGATCACCCGACTGGTGCCGCGCGCGCTCTGACAGCGCATCAGCGGATCGTCACTCTCCGGTGCGTCCGGAGTGTCGGTCATCAGGGCCGCAAAGTCGTTGGTAAACACGTAGGTACCGGTGTAATTCGGGTTGGTGTCGCCGGTGACCCGGGTATTACCTGGGCACAGGAAACAGTCCGGATCGTGGGCTGGCAAGGTCTGTTTTGCCGGCGTTTCCTGCGCCCCCTGCCAGGGGCGCTTGGCGCGATGCGGAGAAACCAGAATCCACTGCCCGGTTAACGGGTTATAACGACGATGTGGATGGTCAACGGGGTTAAATACGCTCATGAAGGTTCCTTAGTCTGGATAACCCTGCGGATGGCGGGACTGCCAGTGCCAGGTGTCCTGCGCCATTTCGTCCAGGTTGCGCGTCACGCGCCAGTTCAGCTCGCGGTCGGCCTTGGCGGCATCCGCCCAGTAGGCCGGGAGGTCGCCATCGCGGCGCGGCGCGAAATGGTAGTTAATCGGTTTGCCGCAGGCCTTGCTGAAAGCATTGACCACGTCGAGCACGCTGCTGCCGACGCCGGCGCCAAGGTTGTAGATATGGACCCCGGCTTTGTCAGCCAGTTTTTCCATGGCCGCGACGTGGCCATCGGCGAGGTCCATCACGTGGATATAATCGCGTACGCCGGTGCCATCTTCAGTCGGGTAGTCGTTACCAAAGACGGCCAGCGAGTCGCGACGGCCAACGGCGACCTGGGCAATGTACGGCATCAGGTTGTTAGGGATCCCCTGCGGGTCTTCCCCCATGTCGCCCGACGGATGGGCGCCAACCGGGTTGAAGTAACGCAGCAGGGCAATGCTCCACTCTGGCTGGGCTTTCTGCAGGTCGGTCAGGATCTGCTCCACCATCAGCTTGCTTTTGCCGTAAGGGCTTTGCGGGGTGCCGGTCGGGAAGCTTTCTACATATGGGATTTTCGGCTGGTCGCCGTAGACGGTAGCTGAGGAGCTAAAGATGAAGTTCTTCACGCCCGCGGCGCGCATGGCAGAAACTAATTTCAGTGTGCCGGTGACGTTATTATCGTAATATTCCAGCGGCTTGGCGACGGACTCCCCGACGGCTTTCAGCCCGGCGAAGTGGATCACCGCCTCAATGGCGTGATCGTGGAGGATCTCCGTCATCAGCGCTTCGTTACGAATATCGCCTTCAATAAAGGTGGCTTCTTTGCCGCCGAGACGCTCAATCACCGGCAGTACGCTGCGCTTGCTGTTGCAGAGATTGTCGAGGATCACCACCTCATGTCCCTGCTGCAGCAGTTGAACGCAGGTATGACTTCCAATGTAACCGCTACCACCTGTAACCAGAACTTTCATGATTCGCTCCATTCGGCTTATCGTGTATGAGGAAGATAGCATATCAAAGAAGTGAAAAGTGTGACACAGGGCAAGTTAGTGGAATCGTTTACACTTGATGGTGAAACGACATAAATTAAAATTTTTTATCTTTAATACAGATGGTTAGGTGGTTTTGCCGCTATTTTTCTGAAAAATACCAGGGATCTTTCGACCCCCGGCAGGGGGCATCAGGCCATAGGACCGAGCTGATAAGTGTAACCGTCTCCACTGGGAACGAACGCCAGGCGATGGGTAATACAGTCCGGGGCATCCTCCGCATGGTGCGAGACAAACAGCAGCTGTGTGGCCCCTTCGCCAATCAACACGTCGACAAAGCGACGCACCAGCTGGCGATTGAGGGGATCCAGCCCCTGCAGCGGTTCATCGAGGATCAGCAGGGTCGGATGCTTCACCAGCGCGCGAACGATAAGCGCCAGCCGCTGCTGGCCCCACGACAGGCTATGAAACGGCGCGTCGGCAGTGCGTTTATCAATGCCGAGAATATCCAGCCACTGTTGCACCAGCTTGTGTTGCTTGTCCGAGACCGCCTGATAAATGCCGATAGAGTCAAAATAGCCCGACAGGATGACGTTGCGGACGTTGGTGCTGACCCGGTAGTCCAGATGCAGGCTGCTGCTGACGTAGCCGATATGCTTTTTAATATCCCAGATGGTCTCACCGCTGCCGCGACGGCGGCCAAAGAGCGTCAGATCGTTGCTGTAACCCTGCGGATGATCGCCGGTGATAAGGCTCAGCAGCGTGGATTTACCGGCGCCGTTGGGGCCGACGATCTGCCAGTGTTCGCCCGGGTTCACGGTCCATGAGAGGTGATTGATGACCGGGCGATCGTTGTAGGAGACCACACCGTCATTGAGCACGATACGCGGCGCCGAGTCTGCCAGCGCATGACGGGCTGGTGGAACATCCGGCTCCGGCAGGGTGATGCCGTCCAGTTTTTCACTGTGCGCCAGCTGGGCGACCAGCGCCTGCTGCAGCAGGGAAGACTTCTCGCCGGTCTCGCTGAGGGTGCAGTCAGCCAGCACGCCGGCGAATTGTACAAACTCCGGGATCTCATCGAAGCGGTTGAGGACCAGCACCAGGGTGATGCCGGCGCGGTGCAGGTCGGCCAGCAGGGCAGCCAGCTGCTGGCGGGAGTTGACGTCGAGGCCGTCGAAAGGTTCGTCGAGGATCAGCAGTTGCGGATCGGTCATCAGGGCCTGACACAGCAGGGTCTTACGCGTTTCCCCGGTCGACAGGTACTTAAACCGGCGGTCCAGCAGGGCGCTGATGCCAAACTGTTCGGCCAGGCGCGCGCAGCGGGCAGGATCTTTTACCTCATCCTGGATAATCTCTGCGGTGGTGCGGCCGGTGTCTTCTTCGCCGGGGCTGAGCAGGTCGGTGTTATTGCGCTGCCACTCGTCGCTGACCAGCTTCTGCAACTGCTCGAAGGAGAGGCGGGTTACGCGGGAGAAGTGGCTTTCGTGCTGGCCGCTGAGCAGGGTCAGGTCGCCAGCCAGAGCCCGCGCGAGGGCGGATTTGCCGCTGCCGTTGCTACCGACAAACGCCCAGCTTTGACCCGCTCTCAGGTTCAGCTGGTCTATTTTTAAGGTTTTTGTATCGCTCAGGCGAAACGTGCCTTGCGAAATTTGCAATGATGACATGATGTATCCCATTTTTTGCAGCGATGTGCATCAGGGATACGACTTCGGGCGCGTAATGTCAATGGGGTCAGCATAACGTCGCGAGAATGATGCGATCGGCATTGAAGTAAGCGATCGCCTCCGTCCCTTCCGCCAGGCCAGACGTCTGCGCCTGTGGCAGAGTGGCGCACAGGGTCTGACCGTCGGCCAGCGTCATCAGTACTTCGCACTGCCCGGACCCGCATTCGATATGGCTGATACGTCCCGACAGCTGGTTATCGGCCTGGCGGGCCACGTCGGGGTCGAGGGTGATGCCGACCCAGGGGGCCTTCAGCAGGACCAGCACCTCCTGGCCCTCATCGAGCCCCAGCTTCTCAGCGCTTTGCGCGGTGATGGCGACGGTCAGGCGCGTCTGCCCGTCGGCCAGCAGTACCTCGACGTGCTGCTGCACCTGCTGGCGATCGCGGCCGGTAATGGTGCCGAACCACTGGTTGCGGGCGCTGGTCTGCAGGGAAAAGCGTGAGATGGCCGCCAGCAGGCTATCCAGCGGCAGGGCATCGTCATCGCTGAGCACATCAAACGCTTTCTGCTGGATCTGCGCCAGCAGATCGTACAGCTGGATCAGCCGCTGCCCATAGCGGGTCAGCACCGCGCCGCCGCCGCCTTTACCGCCGGTGGCGCGATCCACCAGCGGTTGTTCGCTGAGCTGGTTCATCTCGTTGATGGCATCCCACGCGCTTTTGTAGCTGATACCCGCGTGCTTGGCCCCCTGGCTTATCGAACCGGTCTGGTCAATTTGTTTGAGCAGGGCGATCCGCCGGGGATCGGCAAACAGGCGCTGCTGTAGCTTAAGGGTAAGAAGAATTTCGGCCTGCATAATCGTTTCCTGACAAAAAAGGGTATTGTGACCGATAGTCACCCGCTTGCAAAACCTCTGTGCGCGGTTTTGTCATTACCCACCGCACAAATGGGGCGTGTTTTTTCGGCTGAAACCGTTACAATCAGCAAATCATACTATCTGGAGTGAACCATGTTAGAGCTTTTGAAAAGTCTGGTTTTTGCGGTCATCATGGTACCGGTGGTGATGGCGGTCATCCTGGGACTGATTTACGGTCTTGGCGAAGTGTTCAACCTCTTCTCCGGCGTAGGCCACAAAGATCGCAGCCAGCAAAATCATTGATTTCCCGGCGCCCGGTTTAACCGGGCGCTGTGCTATTTCCCTCCTGTATCATTTCCCTTCGTTTTATTGTCCTGTGTCACTATAAAAATGCTCTGCATATCGTTATATTGTCGAATACATAACGCATTGACAGGAGATTCAGATGGCAGGTTCTTGGTTACGCGGGGTTATCGGGGTATCACTCACGCTGTGCGTCGCGGGTCAGGCGCTGGCGGCAGAGGGGAAAGTGACCGTTTTCGCCGCCGCATCGTTAACCAACGCGATGCAGGATATTGCCCAGGCGTATAAGAAAGAGAAAAACGTCGATGTCGTGTCGTCGTTTGCCTCGTCGTCGACGCTGGCGCGGCAAATTGAAGCGGGCGCACCAGCCGATCTGTTTATCTCCGCCGATCAGAAATGGATGGATTACGCCGCAGACAAAAAGGCCATCGACCCGGCAACCCGTGCCACCCTGCTTGGCAACAGCCTGGTGGTGGTCGCGCCGAAAGCCAGCGCGCAGGGGGCGATTACCATTGATGAGAAAACCGACTGGACCAGCCTGCTGAAAGGAGGCCGTCTGGCGGTGGGCGATCCGCAGCACGTTCCGGCAGGCATCTACGCTAAAGAGGCGCTGCAGAAACTCGGCGCTTGGGAGACCTTGTCGCCGAAACTTGCCCCGGCGGAAGACGTGCGCGGCGCGCTGGCCCTGGTGGAGCGCAACGAAGCGCCGCTGGGGATTGTCTATGGCTCCGATGCCGTGGCCAGCAAAGGGGTTAAAGTGGTCGGCACCTTCCCGGAGGCCTCGCATCAGAAAGTCGAGTACCCGCTGGCGATTGTCGATGGTCATCGCAATGCGGCCGTGAGCGCTTTCTATGACTACCTGAAAGGGCCGGAAGCGTCCGCGATTTTTAAACGTTACGGATTTACCACCCGCTGATGTTTCTGAGCGAACCCGAATGGCAGGCGGTGCTGCTGAGCCTGAAAGTCTCCTCCCTGGCGGTGGCCTTGAGCTTGCCTTTTGGCATCTTTTTTTCCTGGCTGCTGGTTCGGCGCACCTTTCCCGGCAAGGCGCTGCTCGACAGTATTCTCCATTTACCGCTGGTGCTGCCGCCGGTGGTGGTGGGGTATCTGCTGCTGGTGGCCATGGGGCGGCGCGGGTTTATTGGCAGTTGGCTGTATGACTGGTTCGGCATCAGCTTTGCCTTCAGTTGGCGCGGGGCGGTGCTGGCGGCGGCGGTGATGTCTTTCCCGCTGATGGTGCGCGCCATTCGCCTGGCGCTGGAAGGGGTGGATGTCAAACTGGAGCAAGCGGCGAGAACCCTCGGGGCCAGCCGCTGGCGAGTGTTTATGACGATTACGCTACCGCTGACTCTGCCGGGGATTATTGTCGGCACGGTGCTGGCCTTCGCCCGCTCGTTAGGGGAGTTTGGCGCGACCATCACGTTCGTCTCCAATATTCCCGGCGAAACGCGCACCCTGCCTTCGGCGATGTACACCTTGATCCAGACCCCGGGCGGGGAGGGGGCGGCGGCTCGCCTCTGCCTCATCGCCATCGGACTGGCGCTGGTTTCGCTGCTGATTTCGGAATGGCTGGCCCGCGTGAGCCGCCAGCGCATGGGAGGATAATGATGCTGGAGCTGGACTTTACCCAGACCCTCGGCAGTCACTGCCTGCAGATCCGTGAAACCCTGCCCGCCAGCGGGATCACCGCCATCTTTGGCGTCTCCGGCGCTGGCAAAACCTCGTTGATTAACGCCATTAGCGGCCTGACCCGGCCGCAGACGGGGCGCATCGTGCTCAACGGCCGGGTGCTGAACGACACCGCCCAGCGTATCTGTCTGGCGCCGGAGCAGCGCCGTATCGGCTATGTGTTTCAGGACGCGCGCCTGTTTCCCCACTATAAAGTGCGCGGTAATCTGCGCTACGGGATGGCGAAATCCATGGTCAGCCAGTTCGATAAGCTGGTGGAATTGCTGGGGATCGCGCCCTTGCTGGATCGCCTGCCGGGCCGGTTATCCGGCGGCGAAAAGCAGCGAGTGGCCATCGGCCGCGCCCTGCTGACCGCACCGGAGCTACTGCTGCTGGATGAGCCGCTGGCCTCGCTGGATATTCCGCGCAAACGCGAACTGTTGCCCTACCTGCAGCGGCTGGCGCAGGAGATCCATATTCCGATGCTCTACGTCAGCCACTCACTGGATGAGATCCAGCATCTGGCCGATCGCGTGCTGGTGCTGGAGGCCGGTAAGGTGAAGGCTTTTGGTCCGCTGGAGGAGGTCTGGAGCAGCAGCGTGATGCACCCCTGGCTGCCGGCGGAACAGCAGAGTACGATCCTCAGCGCCACCGTCGCCGCGCAGCATCCGCAGTACGCGATGACGGCTCTGACGCTGGGCGACCAGCTGCTGTGGGTCAACCGGCTCGAACGTCCCGCAGGCGACACCGCACGGATCCGCATTCAGGCGTCGGACGTTTCGCTGACACTGGCCCAGCCGTCCGGGACCAGCATCCGCAATATCTTGCGCGCCGAGGTGGCTCAGTGTCTGGAGGTCAACGGACAGATTGAAGTGCAGCTCAGAGTGAGTGGCCGTCTGCTATGGGCCAGGATTAGCCCATGGGCGCGGGACGACCTGGCGATAGCGCCAGGTCAGCAGGTGTTTGCTCAGATCAAAAGCGTGTCGATCGCCGCCTGATTACAGCAGCTGGCGGTAGATAAACTCGGCGATGCTGGTGGACTCATTGTCGCCGATGACCACCCTGGCGCGGGCTTTCACCTCGTCCACCGCATTGCCCATCGCCACCCCAGTGCCCGCCGCTTCCAGCATGCTAAGATCGTTGTAGTTATCGCCGAAGGCCACCACATCCTGCATCGACAGCCCCTGGCTGGCCACCCATTGCGCCAGGCGTTTGCCTTTGCTGTTGCCGGCGCGCGCGATATCCACCTGATCGTGCCACGACCATTCGCATTCCAGGCCCAGCGTCTCGCCGACCTCGCGGGCAAAGCGCTGCAGGCGGGGAATGTCTTCATCGGTGAGGGCAAATTTCCATACCGCGTTGACCTCGCGGACCGCCTGCGCCAGCGAATCGACCTGGCGGAAGACCGGGCGCTGATCCTCCGGCAGCGCCTGCGCCCAGTTACGGGTGCGGATCACATGCCCGGTGGGCTGTTCATAAAGCATCGCATCATCCACATACGCCAGGCCATGGATCTGCTGTTCGGCGAGCATGGCCGTCAGGCTTACCGCTTGCGCTACCGGCATAGGATCGGCTGCCAAAACCTCTTTTGCGTGATAATCATACAAATAAGTGCCATTACAACAAATTGCAGGTGTATCGAGAGCCAGTGCCTGATAAAAAGGATGGATAGCGACGTGATGACGTCCGGTAACGACGATAACCTGGTAGCCCGCCTCTCTGGCGCGGGCCAGTGCCTCCAGCGAAGCAGGCAGGATGGTTTTTTTGCTGGTGAGCAGGGTGCCGTCTAAATCCAGGGCAATCACGCGTGTTGTCATGTGTTATTTCCGGTTGATGTTGAAAAGTGACCTGGCCATGATGGTACACCGCCGTGGCGTCAGGACCAATTTTTCCACATCTGCCGTGAATACCTGTATGCCCTTTGTGCCGCCGTCCGTCGGAAATTCAGCGGACTTTGCGAGTATCATGGGCGGATGTCTTATAATTTTCAGGGTGCTGTTATCCTGAAAATGAAAATTCCACGTGCAGTGAGGGAAGGAGTAGTCATGAAACAAACCGTTTATACCGCCAGCCCGGAAAGCCAACAAATCCACGTCTGGAGTCTTGAAGCGGACGGCAAACTGACGCTGGTGCAGGTGGTTGATGCCCCGGGACAGGTACAGCCGATGGTGGTCAGTCCCAACA
The DNA here is from genome assembly GCF_001807705.1 of Klebsiella sp. HMSC25G12. NCBI lineage: Bacteria > Pseudomonadati > Pseudomonadota > Gammaproteobacteria > Enterobacterales > Enterobacteriaceae > Klebsiella > Klebsiella sp. HMSC25G12. Next base: position 160,355 of record NZ_KV789895.1, read on the forward strand.
AGGAGTATCTGTACGTTGGCGTTCGTCCGGAGTTTCGCGTGTTAGCGTATCGCATCACGCCGGATAACGGGGCGTTGACCTTCGCGGGGGAAGCGGCGCTGCCAGGCAGCCCGACCCACATTTCTACCGATCATCATGGCCGCTTTGTCTTCAGCGCTTCCTACAATCAGGGCTGCGTTAGCGTGACCCCGCTGCAGGACGGCCTGCCGGGCGAAACCGTCACCGTGGTGGAAGGGCTGGAAGGTTGCCACTCGGCCAATATCTCCCCGGACAACCGCACCCTGTGGGTGCCGGCGCTGAAGCAGGATCGTATTTGCCTGTTTACCCTTAGCGAGGATGGTTTTCTCTCCGCTCAGGAGCCGGCGGAAGTGACCACCGTCGAGGGCGCCGGTCCGCGCCACATGGTGTTCCATCCGAACCAGCAGTATGGTTATTGCGTCAATGAACTCAACAGCTCCGTTGACGTCTGGGAGCTGAAAGACCCGAATGGCAACATCGAATGTGTACAAACCCTGGATATGATGCCGCAGGATTTCACCGGCGTGCGCTGGGCGGCGGATATTCACATCACCCCTGACGGTCGTCATCTGTACGCCTGCGATCGTACCGCCAGCATCATTACGGTGTTCAGCGTCTCGGAAGATGGCAGCGTGCTGGCAGTGGAAGGCTATCAGCCGACGGAAACTCAGCCACGCGGCTTTAACCTCGATCACAGCGGTAAGTATCTGATTGCCGCAGGGCAGAAATCGCACCATATCGCAGTGTATGAAATTGAGGGTGAGCAGGGGCTGCTGCATGAGAAAGGCCGCTATGTGGTTGGGCAGGGGCCGATGTGGGTGGTGGTCAACGCCCACTGAAGGGTCAGGCGGTAAAAGAAAAACCTCGCGTCAGCGAGGTTTTTTGATCAGAGCGGACAGGCTCTGTAGAGAAGCTGTTGCCCTGGCGGGCCTGAAGCGTGACGGCTTTAGATATCGTCCATGGTGTAGCCGACGACAATCTCCAGCGTTTTACGGATCACGTCAGCAGTGACCACGTCATCGGTGCTTTCCAGCGCCTGAATCAGCCATAATATAATGGCCTTATTGTTCAGGTGCCCCTCGGACTGAAGAATACTGTTGATGGCGAGCGACATGACGGCGGACTCATCAACCAGTTTATCACCGGCGGTACGGAAATAATCTGAGAGCGCGGTGTCCTGCAGTCCTGCGTAAATATCGGGTTGCTGATGCATAGTCTGTCTCATCACATTCTCACTCTGTTTTATTCACCATGGTTGGGACAATCAGTGGATTTTTTTAGCTTCCGGCGCCATGCTGCTCTGCGCCAGCGTTCCTCTGCTTTCCCAACGGCCATTGATTTTCTTAACCTGCAAAGGCGCGTGCTTCCGCTGGAGGGCGAGCTTCGCGCAAATTTCTTCAATAACGGCAGCGATGATTTTCCTTCGCTGGCGATCTGACTCTGTGGCCTGCATCAACCGAAGCCGAACCAGCAGGGTCGGGGTGGTAATCGGGCGATTCGTTTTCAGAAGCGCGAGCACCGCCTCGCCGATGATCTCATCGGTTATTTCCTCAGTATCACTGCTATTCATAACCGTCTCTCTGCATGCCACACTCTTCCTGAATCTGATAACGGGCATTCAGGTCAGCAGCAGGTTTATGGAAGCGATCGCCCCTCATCTGCTACTGCGGTTGCAACAGGCGACGATCGATGACGTTATTCCTGACCGGCAAACAACAAACCAATTAAGGTTTGATAGTGGCTCTCTTCCTCAGGCGCACGGGCGCTGTCAAGGCGGCTCAACAGTTTGGTGCACAGGGCCTTGCGGTTGAGATGGCGCCCTTCGTTGAGAATATCCATCACGATCTGACCCAGCGTTTCCTGCTGGGAAGGTAACGATGCTTTGTTGAAATACTGGGCAATTGCGTTCGCTGTATCTGGAATGTAACCATTCTGCTGCATATGTGCTCCTTTCATTTCATTCATCTGTTAACTGCAAATAAACTTATACAATAATTAATAAGTTGTACATAGAAAGTTGCGTAATATTGCAGCGATCGTTGCTATCATGATGATTTTTAATGTAATATTTGTTTTTGTTTGCGGAGATCCTGGCTTGTAAAGGTAGGGGTTAGCGTTGCATGTTGTACAAGGAAAGAAAAAAAGAAAAAAACCTTGCACAAAGAGTGGATTTTTAGTGTATCTTTTTTGTTAAGATAAAACGTAGTTTTGCAAGACGATTAGCCTGATAACTGCTACTGTGAATGCTTATCCCTCCCATCTGGAATCACTATGCTTACCACCATCATTTATCGCAGCCATATTTGCGACAATGTCTCATTCAAATCGATCGAGGCCATGGTTGCCAGGGCAAACGAGAGAAATGGGCAGGCGGATGTCACCGGTATATTACTGTTTAACGGGACGCATTTTTTTCAACTTATTGAAGGACCGGAAGAAAAGGTAAGGGATATTTATCAAACAATTTTCCTCGATCCTCGTCATTATAATCTGGTGGAGTTGTTTTGCGATTATGCACCGTCCCGTCGATTTGGTAAGGTCGGTATGGAACTGTTTGATTTACGGGAACATGATCGTGAGGAAGTACTACAGACAGTAATGGACCGGGGCACGACAAAATATCAGCTCACCTATGACGACCGGGCGCTGCAATTTTTCCGTACTTTTGTCGAATCCACGGAAAAAGCGAACTATTTTGAGATCCCTTCGGCGGACAGTTGGGTTTTTATTCCCGATAAGGACACTTTTTATCCGGACACCCCCATTATCGATAATACGGAAAACTGGTCTTTTGCCTTTCAGCCGATCGTCGATCCTTTCGCCTGCGAAATTATCTCGTGGGAAGCGCTGCTGCGTACACCGGACGGCCAGTCTCCTGGCGCCTATTTTGCCGGGCTGGCAGGGGATGATATTTATCTCGCCGACCTGCACAGTAAGCGCGTCGCGCTGTCTCTGGCGGGTAAATTAGGTTTACGTAATAAGGCGTTAAGCATTAATTTGCTGCCGATGACGCTGGTCAAAGCGCCGAATGCGGTGGCTTTCCTGCTCGACGAAATTAGTCGCAATGACCTGATCCCGGAGCAGATTATTGTCGAGTTCACTGAGCGGGAAGTGATTTCGCGGATGGCCGATTTTACCGATGCGGTGCGCAAACTGAAGGGCGCGGGGATTAATCTTGCCATCGATCACTTCGGCGCCGGGTTTGCCGGGCTGTCGCTGCTGGCGCAATACCAACCCGACAGAATTAAAATCGACCATGAGCTGATCCGCAATATCCACCAGGACGGGCCGCGCCAGTCGATTGTACAGGCGATTATCAAATGCTGTACTTCTCTGGAGATTGCGGTCTCAGCCGTCGGCGTTGAGCGTGCTGAAGAGTGGATGTGGCTTGAATCAGCCGGGATTTCGCAGTTTCAGGGCAATTTATTCGCGGGTGCCCGCCTGGGGGGCCTGCCCGCCGTTGCCTGGCCGGAGAAGAAATGATCCACCGCGAAATCAGCTTACTATTTTTTCATCTTTTTCCCCGCGCGCTGTGAGCCACAACCTGATATCTTTATCTGTACAAGAAAATAGAGTTGTACAGGATGCCTGAATTCGTTAGTTTAGGTAAAAAGTATCAGGTTGATGTGAGGCTGCTATGGCGTTTTACAGTATCGGTGAAGTCGCCGAACGTTGCGGAATCAATCCGGTTACATTGCGCGCCTGGCAGCGGCGTTACGGTCTACTGAAACCGCAGCGCAGCGAAGGCGGGCATCGACAGTTTGATGAAGAAGATATCCTGCGCATAGAAGAGATCAAGCGCTGGATAGAGCGCGGTGTATCCGTAGGGAAAGTCAAAGCGCTGCTGGAGGATAATCTGCCGGCGGCGCGCGACGAATCCGCGCATCTTCAGGAAGAGATGATGTCCATTCTGCGTTATATGCAGCCCGCCAGAATCCGCGCCAAATTAATGGCGCTGAGCCATCAACACCCCGTTGATACCCTTATCGATAGCCTGTTAGTGCCGGTACGACAGCGTCTCAAGCTCGATCAGAATACCTCGTTGGTGATTAGCAGCCTGCTGGACGGCTTGCTCATTGACTGCGTGGCGCTGTTTCTCGCCGAAGCGCGTAAAAAAAATGGTAAAGAGACGCTGCTGGTGGGCTGGAGCAATGAAGACCGGACGCGTCTGTGGCTGGAGGCATGGCGTCTTTCGCAGCGCGGTTGGCATGTCAATGTTCTCGCTGAACCGCTGGAGTCGCCGCGGCCCGAGCTCTTCCCCGGGCAGCATATCTTTGTCTGGACCGGACGCGCCGCCACGCCACTGCAGGAGGAACTGCTCAGCCACTGGCAGGAGCAGGGCTTCAGCATTCATTTTCACGGTACGCAATAGCCCCGTCTGGGGGACAGGCCGGGGCTATTGCACCTGACTACAGGTGAATCTGACTCCAGGATTTAAAGGTTTCACTACGACTGATATTAAAAAAATCGGTCCTACCGCTACAGCCGAGCTTTTTAATCAGATTCAGCCGGATCTGATAAATGGTTTTGATGTGCAGATTTAGCGAACGACCAATGCTGGCAACCGCTTCGCCATTGCTGATAAGCTGAATAACTTTCTTTTCCCGTTCGGTAAACTGCACCGAGGCGCCCGGCGCCGGGTGCGTTTTGTAATAGCGGGTGGGCTGATGCAGGAAGATTTTTAATTCTTCCGGCGTCGAATTTGCCGGTAAGCGCAACATAGGCAGTTCACTGAGAAAATTAAGATCGTTTCCCTCAGTTAACAGAATAAATAACGTATCCCGCCGATTATAGTTATGCTCAAGCACCGCGAAATAATTGTCGCTGGTAAAAAAAACATGTTTTTTACGAAAATAAGATGCCGGCAAGGTATTCAGGATCAGCGACATCCCGTAGAGAAGAAAACGATTATCAAACCACAGATCGTAATGCTCAGAACGATAGCAAGTATTATGGTGTGACATTTTTTGAGCCCCAGTTAGCAGATGAAAACCCAGGCGTGCCGGCACAGCAGGGCTGTCCCTGCTGTCGGCGCGGTGGGATCACTTAATGATGATGTTTTTTGCTGTACAGCATATCCAACGCCTGCAGATAGAGGTCGGAAAGTATTTCATTACTTTCCGTTTGCAGGCGGTGCTGGATTTCCGTAATCATCCGCTCATTATTGATCGTGCTGTGCTGCTTCATGAGCGTGTTTTCAATATTCTTCATCAGGGCTGAATTGAAGACAAATTCTGCTGGAATGGTATTTTTAATATGCATAGCTCGAACTCTCCCACGTATAAAGCAAACTGACCATAAAAGTCGCAGCGTACCGGTGGTACGCGAAAAGTCACTAACAGGAAATGCAAAACCAGGAACCACCGCCAGACTCGCCACGCAACCGTTTAGCGTTCCCGCTTTGTTGCGCAACAAGCAGTTAACACTCAAAAACTATAGTCGGTGATCTCAGGATGTACAACTTTTTTCATAACGATATGTACAGCGAGACGGTTTATTTTTTCGTTTTAATTTTATTTATTGATTTTAAAGGTATTTTTGATTTTATTAACTTGTACAAAAAAGCGGTTCTGTGCAGGATGCGGATACAGGGCAATCAGACAGGGGATAATGACGCAGACCCGATCGGAATACGGGCTCTGTCGGTTTACGTCACTTGAGCAGAAAGAGCGCCGACGCAGGAAGGGGTACACAGCAACTCTGTCGTCGACAGGTGGCTAACTTCCGCGTCGGACCCTCAGCATAGCGGAAAACAGGTGAGGTTTTGTCTGTTTTTTGCACAATATAGTAAAGAGAGAAATATCAACCACTCCGCTATCGCCATGGTCGGTTTGTTGGCGGATTAGGCGTGTGCTACGCTTTTCTGGAACTCCATTTTCATTTCGGCACGGTTATCTTCCCCCATTTTCCTGTCGGGTGTCGCACCAGCATAACGACCGGTAAATACGGCAAAAGCATTCTGTTCATGGACAGGCATAGAGGACTGAGGAGGGATGATGCGTGGTAAAAGCGTGATGCTCCTGGCCGGGTTAGCCGCTTTCGCGCAGGCGAAAGAAATTAATCTCTATTCGGTAAATACTGGTTCCTATGTTTACCATCTGACCAATAACCACGGACAATATACTGAGAATTTTGAAAACCACTTTTTCTCGGTAGAGCGGAAATTCTCGGAAGATTCGAAATATAGTCTGCTGATTGGCACGATGAACAATAGTTTCGACGATCGTTGCCTGGCGCTGGGGGTGAGAAGAGACTGGTACCACAACGGCAGTGGATGGACCTTTAAAGGGGTCTACGGCTACACCGGCGAATTCTTCTTCGACGCCTTTGAGCATTGCGGCGATCATGGCTCCTACAAAGATTTTAAGGACGCCACCGGGATCGGCTTTTCCCCCTATATCTACCATGCCATTCAGTACAACTTTACCGACTATTTCGCCCTTGAGAGCGGCATCATTATTCCCAGCGTGTTTGTGATTAGCATCCAGTGGAGTTTCCGCTAAGTTGCCGCGTCGTTTGTCACAGGGTTATCACCTTCTTGAGCAGCGTGCTGGAGAGCACAGCGAGAGAAATGAGCACCGACAGGATAAACGTTAGCGCAATCACGCCCAGCTTGGTGGCTAACGAGTGAATAGGGATCAGCATCACCAGCAGGTGGAAAACGGAGTAGTGCAGAATATAGACCCCGGTCATCGCTTTGCTAACCGTCGCCAGCACCGCCTCCTTCAGTTCGCGGTTCTTTTTAAACTGCACGGCGTTAGCGGCGATCACCAGCAGGACGATCAGAATATAAATTTGCGATCCCGTCAGAATGAACGCATTGCGATCGGCTTTAAACAGCGCGAAGAAAAAATGGCGTTCATAAAACCAGGTAAATAAATAGACAAAGGGCAGGGCGATAATGGAGGCTTTAATCACCCGCGGGTCGCGTATCCACTCCGTGACTCGCGGATCGTTAAACAACTGCCCGGTTAAATAAAAAAGTAGCCATGTCCACAGACGATACTGCGGCGGCAGGCTGAAGAGATGTTTGTCCGGGTAGAGCACCGAGAGCAGGTCGTAACCATAAGCGCAGCACAGCAGCGTCAGAACCACGGTGAAAAACAGGCCCCGCCGCTGGCTGAGCCAGGCGATAAAGGGATGGAAGGTATAGATCACGATCAGGGCGAAAATAAACCAGGGCTGGATCAGGTAGCCGCGCTGATAAGGCTCCCAGACATAATAGACCGTTACCCAGAACAGAAAGACGATGACCACGCTTTTAATTTTGCCGATTTGCCAGTTGGCATCGTGACGCGTCTGTGCATCAAGATAACCAGCCACCACAAAAAACAACGGCGTCGCGATGGTCGAGATAAAGGTCAGCAGCCCGAGGATCCAGTGATAGTCATAATCATAGTGATCCCAGGTGTTATAGATAGTGAAAAAGGTCACCGCTGTCATACAGCCTAATGTCTTGATAATGCTGAGACCGGTACTGTTCATCGTTGAGGCGTCATATCCTTATGGTGGAAGCAAGCGTAAATTACCGGCAGAACCAGTAGCGTCAGTACGGTGGCAAAGGCGAGGCCGAACATGATCACCACCGCCATACTCTGGAAAAAGACATCGCGCAGCAGCGGGGCAAGGCCAAGCACAGTAGTAAAGGCGGTCAGCAGGATCGGCCGCAGACGAGAGGTTGCCGCATCAATGATTGCTTGTCTTTGATCTTTCTCCTGTTTTTGTTGCTCTATCTCTTCCACCAGCACAATGCCGTTGCGGATCAGCATACCGCTGAGGCTAAGCAGGCCGATTAAGGCCATAAAGCCGAAAGGGATGCCGGTCAGCAAAAAACCGGGCGTGACGCCGATCAGCGCCAGCGGGACGGTCAGCCAGATGGCAACAGCGTTTTTCAGCGAACTGAACATCAGCACCGTAATGATAAACATCACCAGATAGCCAAGCGGCAGGGTCGTGAACAGCCCTTGCTGCGCTTCACTGGAGTTCTCCGCATCGCCGCCCCATTCGATGCGGTAGCCATGCGGCAGCGTCAGCGCGTCAATGCGTGGTTTCACCCTGGCAAGGATATCGCCCGACGTTTGGCCGCTTTGCGGGCTGGGGTCGGTCTGAACGGTAAGCACGCGGGTGCGATCGCGACGGAGAATCAATGGATCTTCCCACTCCAGCGAGAAGCCATGGATGACGTTACTCAACGGAATATACTGCTGCCGGCTCTGGCTCCAGACCAGCACGTTATTCAGGTGATTGGCATCCTGTCGCTCCGCTTCCGGCGGACGGACGATAACCGGCAGCAGGTCGGCGCCCTCGCGATATAACCCGGCGCGACTGCCGGAGAAATTCATCTCCAGCGCGCTATCAATATCCTGTTTATCCACCCCCAGCTCACGTCCCAACGCCAGAGAGTATTGTGGGCGGATCACCTTGCTGCGGTTCTGCCAGTCGTTACGTACGCTGTCGGTCGCCGGATCCGCGGCGAGAATGTCGCCCACCTGACTGGCCAGCGCGCGCAGGGTATCCGGATCAGGGCCCTTAATGCGCACTTCAATCGCGCTATCGCCGGACGGGCCGAACATAATGCGTTTGGTGCTGGCGTTCACCTGCGGGTAGTTTCTGGCAATCCAGGCCTCGACGTGGCGGGTGACGGGGGCGATACTGCGCTGGTCGTCCATCCGCACCATAATCTGCGCGTAGTTGCTGTACTGGCGCTGCCCGCTGTAGGTGAGAATAAATCGCATACTGCCCTGGCCAATGGTGGAGACGGTGGTAGCCACCCCCGGCTGGCTGGCGATCGACCGCTCAATATCGCGGGTCATCTGCTCGGTGGCGTTAATATCGGTACCGTAGGGCAGCCACAGGTCGACAAAGAAAATGGGCGTATTCGATGACGGAAAGAAATTCTGCCGGACGAAGGTGAAGCCCCAGATCGCCCCGGCTAACAGCGCGCCCATCAGCACCAGCGTCAGGGTCTTTTGCTGCAGCAGTATTCGCAGCGTCTGCTGATAGCCGCGATAGAAGCGGCCGCGGTAGGGATCGGCTTTTTCCTTCGGCGCCTCGGCCGACGGGGCGTTTTTAAACAACCACCACTTGATGAGTACCGGCGTGATGGTCAGGGCGGAAAACCAGCTGAGCATCAGGGAGATCAGCAGCACCTGGAACAGGGATTTGCAATACTCCCCGGTGGAGTCTTGTGAGAGGCCAATTGGCGCGAAGGCGAGGATGGCAATAACGGTGGCGCCGAGCAGCGGCAGGGCGGAGCGGCGGATCACATAATTAATCGCGCCCAGCAGCGGAGATCCTTGCTGGCGGGCGATCAGCACCCCTTCGACAATGACAATGGCATTGTCCACCAACATACTCAGGGCGATGATCAGCGCCCCGAGGGAGATTCGCTGTAACTCGATCCCCCAGATATACATGATAAGCAGAGTGCCGAGGACGTTGAGCGCCAGCGACAAAGCAATAATGATCCCGCTGCGCACCCCCATGAACACCAGCAGCACGCCGACGACGATCGCCAGGGCCATCAGGAAGTTGGTAATAAAGCCATTGACCGAGTGGGCGACCTCTGCCGCCTGATCGTAAAAAATGGCGATGTCGATACCCGCCGGTTTATCGGCGGCCATCTGCTGAAGTCGGGCTTCGAGGGCATGCCCCACGTCAATGACGTTAACGCCAGGGATAAAGGAGACCCCCATGGTCACCGCCTGGCGGCCGTTGGCATGATAGATACTGGAGGGAGAGTCGGTCAGCCCGCGCGACAACGTGGCAATATCCCGTAGTCGGGTGGTGGCGCTGGCGCCATGAGGGCTGACCAGAAGATCCCCCAGTTCATCGATATTCTGAAACTCCCCGGTGGGGTGAAGGCGGATCGATTCGCTGCCGGCGCGGATCTCCCCGGCGCTGGATACCACGTTGAGCCGGGTCAGGATAGCGGCAAGCTGGTTAAGCGTAATACCGCGCGCCGCCATTTTCGCCAGCGAGATATCAACATTGATCTGCTGTGGAATCGCGCCGCCAATGGCGACTTTGCCGACGCCCGGCACCAGCACCAGCTCACGGCGCAACTGCTCGGCATAGCGCACCAGCTCAGGATTGGTAAAACTGTCGCCCGAAATGGCGAAGAAAAAGCCAAACACATCGCCAAAGTCATCATTGACGAAGGAGGGGACTACCCCCGGGGGAAAAAGCCGGCTGGCGTCACCGACGCGACGACGCAGCTCATCCCAGATTTGCGGCAGTTCGCTGGAATGGTACTGCGAAGCAATATTCACTGTAATTTGCGATAAGCCATTCGAGGAGATGGAGCTGACGTTATCCAGCGAGGGAAGCTGCTGAATCGCGTTTTCCAGCGGCAGGGTCACCTCCTCCTCCACCTGCTGAGCGGACGCGCCAGGGTAGTGGGTGACGATCACCGCCGTTTTGATGGTGAAGGCGGGATCTTCCAGGCGGCCAATATTGAGCAGGGCGAACAGGCCACCCACCCCCAACAGCAAAATGGCTAACCAGACGCGGGTCGGGTTGTTAATAAACTGACGGGAAATGTCCATTTATAATCCTCGTTCACGCGTCCAGATCCGCACCGGCTGCCGGTCGTGGAGTTCGCTTACCCCCGCTGCAACCACCTGTTCGCCCGCACGGAGCCCTTCGGTGATCATCACTCCCTGCGAGGTCACTTCCCCGACCGTGACTCTGCGCTCCTCAAGATACAGATGGGCGTTTTCGCCTTTTACCACCCAGACGACCGGTTCATTCTTCGGTCGGTTATCGGGGTTAAACACTGCTTCCACGGGCACTACGAGGGTTTCCCGTCCGGCGCTGGCCGGCAAATTGCCGAGATTGACCGTCACGGTGCCGCTAACCCCGCCGACGGTGGGAAAATCATCTGGTCGCGGCATGGTTAAAATGATCTGCCAGGTGAGGGTGCTGTTGTCGCTGCTGCCGGTATGCTCTTTGTATTCCGCGGTAAACTCGCGGCCCGGCAGAGTATTGATCCTGACGACGGGGCGGTAGGCGGTATTGCGGATATCGAGCGAGGTGAACAGATTTTCCGGAATGCTGAAGACCACATCGAGCAGGTCGGTACGCGTCAGGGTAATCACCGGCTGGCCAGCGGCGACCACCTGATGATTACGGATATGCACGCCGGCGGCAATCCCGCCGAAGGGGGCGGTGAGACTCATTTGCGCCAGCTCTTCACGGGCAATTTTCAAGGCCGCGTTGGCGGCATCGCGATTGGCGCGCTGCACGTCCATCTCCGCCTGGGAAATCGCCTGACGTCCTGCCAGGGTCTGGAAACGATCAAACTGACGCTGGGCGAGGGTTGCCGCCGTTTGTCGCTCATTGACCCGCTGCTGGGCTTCGCGGGCATTCAGACGCGCCAGCGTTTGTCCCTGAGTTAGGGTTGCACCCTGGCGAATATCCAGTGACTCCACCTGACCACCCCGTTTAAACGACAGTTCGGTGGAGTCGCCAGACTCGATGCGGGCTGGAAACGTCCGCTGCTGGGTGTTACCCACGGCGGTGACTTGCGCCACCTTGACCATCCGGGGAGCGGCTTCGACGGACGGCGCTTTCTGATCGCAAGCGGTTGTTAATAAAATAACAACCGGGATGAGAGAAAAATAACGGTTCACAGTATTCCCCTCAGACTCATGATTTATTTTACGTTTTTATTAGGCGGCGCACGCTTATTCTGCGAGGGCGGCGACAACCAGATAGGTGAATAGTCCTACCAGTGTACAGGCGACAATGGCCAGCGCGACAAACAATCCCAGACGTAACAGGCTATAACCAAACATGATTTTCTCCCTTAACTCCCACCCGAACCGCGAATGTCATTTCGCCCGGCACAATGTGTGACCGTCGGACATTCGGTGCGGCACTCCTGCTTGTAATCAGCATAGTCGGAGAAAACATGAAGTGTTAAAAAAGAGAATACCGCGTCGCTGTTGGCGTCAAGGGGTTAAGGGCAGGAGATCTGCGGGCTTTCGCGGGCTTTTATAATATTTTTCAGTCTATTAATGGCTCATTTTCTAATGTTAATTTTCCTGTGCTACGTTTAATAACATCGATTCCGCTTGCCGCTTCTGTTGTTGAGATTTGCTTCCTCCCCAAGTATGGGGCTATTCATCACTACGCATTGTATTGGTAATAAAAGGATTATCTCATGTATAAAAATATCGTTGTTCCCGTTGACGTGTTTGATGCAGGCCTGGCCGACAAAGCCCTCTCTCATGCGAAGTTCCTCGCCCAGCACTCTGCCGGGCAAATTCATCTTGTGCATGTTATTCCGGCATTTTCACCGGTATTAACGCGTGGATTTATCTCTGATGCGCGAAAGATGGAAGAGCATTTGATTTCTACCGCTAAGGAAAAACTCAGCGATCTGGTAAAGAAAAATTCTCTGGCGGAAGAGACCAGCCATCTTTATGTGCGCAGTGGCAATATTCGCGATCAAGTGATTGACCTGGCCGATGAGCTGAAAGCGGACGTGGTGATTGTCGGTTCGCGCAATCCGGGGATCCAGACCCATCTTCTGGGCTCTGAAGCGGCAAACATCGTGCGCTACGCCCATGTACCGGTTTTCGTTGTGCGCTGATGACGGCGGGATGTCGTCCTGACTTCCGCTTCAGAAATCGAGGGAGAGAGTATGAATACAGATAAACCGGGGGCGCCCTTCTATCAGCGTTCCGTCGAGGAGACGCTCGCCAGCGTGCAAAGTACGCCGGAGGGCATTAGCGGGACAGAAGCGGCCACACGCCTGCAGCAGTATGGCGAAAACGCCCTGCCGCAGAAGCCGGGTAAGCCAGCCTGGCTGCGTTTTATCGTGCATTTTAACGATGTACTAATCTACGTGCTGCTGGCGGCGGCGCTGCTGAAGGCGGTGATGGGCCATTGGATCGACATGGCGGTGATCCTCGCGGTGGCGGTCGTCAATGCGCTGATTGGCTTCATCCAGGAAAGTAATGCGGAGAAATCGCTGCAGAGTATCCGCAATATGCTGTCCAGCGAAGCGGTAGTGATCCGCCAGGGTAACCATGAAACCATCCCCACCACCTCGCTGGTACCCGGCGATATCGTGGTGATCCGCGCCGGCGACCGTATCCCCGCTGATTTACGGGTGATTGAGGCGCACAACCTGCGGGTGGAAGAGGCCATCCTCACCGGGGAGTCAACGGTGGTGGAAAAAACCACCGAGCCGCTGAGCGGCGATTTACCGCTCGGCGATCGCAGCAACCTGTTGTTTTCCGGTACCACCGTCAGCTCAGGGGCGGGCAAAGGGATCGTGGTGGCGACCGGCGGCGATACCGAGCTGGGTCACATCAACCAGATGATGGCGGGCATTGAAAAACACCGTACGCCGCTGCTGGTGCAAATGGACAAGCTGGGCAAAGCCATCTTTATCCTCATTCTGGTGATGATGGCGGCGCTGTTCGTCTTTAGCCTGCTGTTCCGCGATATGCCGGTCTCCGAACTGATGCTGTCGCTGATTAGCCTCGCGGTGGCGTCAGTCCCGGAAGGCTTGCCGGCGATTATCTCGATTATTCTGTCGCTCGGTGTGCAGGCGATGGCGCGCCAGAAAGCGATTATCCGCAAGCTGCCGACGGTGGAAACCCTCGGCGCGATGACGGTTATCTGTTCGGATAAAACCGGGACCCTCACCATGAACGAAATGACGGTGAAGGCGGTGATCACCGCGGACAGCGTCTATCGGGTGGAAGGGGATAGCTATGAGCCGGTCGGTAAGATCCACGCCATTGATGACCCGACGCCGGTCGCGGTCGCGCCTGGCACGCTGTTCGAACGCTATCTGCGTACCATCGATCTGTGTAACGACAGTCAGCTTATTAAAGATGAGAGCGGGTTGTGGAAAATCACCGGTGGCCCGACCGAGGGGGCGCTGAAGGTACTGGCGGCGAAGGTTACTCTGCCGCCGCTGACCAGCGAGCTGCGCAGTAAAATTCCTTTTGATTCGCAATATAAATACATGTCGACCCTCTACCGGCTGGGTGAAGAGGAGGTGGTGCTGGTCACTGGCGCGCCGGATGTCCTGTTCCGCTTGTGTCAATATCAACAGAGCGACAGCGGATTGCAGCCGCTGGATCTACCGTACTGGGAAGGCAAAATTGAAGAGTACGCCCGGGAAGGGCTACGGATGGTGGCCGCGGCCTGGAAGCCGGCTTCCGCAGGCCAGACGGAACTAACCCATCAGGATCTGCAGCAGGGGGTGATTTTGTTAGGGGTTGCCGGGATGATGGATCCGCCGCGTCCGGAGGCCATCACGGCGATTGCCGACTGCCTGCAGGCCGGGATCCGCGTGAAGATGATCACCGGCGACCACCCGCAAACGGCGATGAGTATCGGCAAGATGCTGGGGATTGGCAATGCGGGGAATGCCATTACCGGGCGCGAACTGGAGGTGATGGACGACGCGCAGCTGAGCGTGGCCGCGCAGCAGTATGATATCTTTGCCCGAACCAGCCCGGAAGATAAGTTCCGCCTGGTGCAGGCCCTGCAGAGCAAGAAAGAGATTGTCGGGATGACCGGCGACGGGGTGAACGATGCTCCGGCGCTGAAGCAGGCTGACGTCGGCGTGGCGATGGGGATCAAGGGGACCGAGGTGACCAAGGAAGCCGCCGATATGGTGCTGACCGATGATAACTTCGCCACCATCGCCAGCGCGGTCCGCGAGGGGCGTCGGGTGTATGACAACCTGAAGAAAACCATTCTCTTCGTCATGCCGACCAACCTTGCGCAGGGGTTACTGATCGTGATCGCGCTGCTGGCGGGCAACGTACTGCCGCTGACGCCGGTGCTGATCCTGTGGATGAACATGGCCACTTCCGCCACGCTGTCGTTTGGTCTGGCGTTTGAAGCCGGTGAGAAAAATATTATGCGGCGGCCGCCGCGTGATCCGAAAATTCACGTCATGGACGGCTTTGCCATCTGGCGCGTGGCGTTTGTGGGGTCGATGATTGCGGTCAGCGCATTTATTCTCGAAGCCTGGCTGCAGCCGCGCGGCTATTCGCCGGAGTTTATCCGTACCGTGCTGTTGCAGACCCTGGTCACCGCCCAATGGTTCTATATGCTGAACTGCCGCGTGTCGGATGGTTTCTCGTTGACGAAAAGTCTGCTGGCTAACAAAGGGATCTGGATTGTCAGCGGCGTGCTGCTGGTGCTGCAGCTGCTGATTATCTATGCGCCGTTTATGCAGATGCTGTTCGGTACCACCGGGCTGCCGTTCCGCTACTGGGTGATCACCTTCATCATCGGCTTCGCGATGTTCCTGATCGTTGAACTGGAAAAACCGCTGACCCGCAAATGGCGAACCGCCTGACGGCGTGACGTGCAGTACGCAAAAGAGAAGAGGGGGCATCGCCCCCTCTCTGGCTGACGACAAACCTGTTTCGTCATTGTGCTCGCATTTCTGCCGGGTGGCGGCATTCGCCTTACCCGGCCTACGAAAGACTTCAATATCAAACTGTTATGCAGTTAGCAGTAGGCCCGCGCAAGCGCAGCGCCGCCGGGCAATCCCTGAAGATTGCACGTTGTCAGCAGTCTGAGAGAGGGCATCGCCCTCTCTTTTATTATGGTTCACGCTTGTTGCGCGTTACTGTTTCGGCTCGGCGACCACAGTGCTTCCCACGCCGCGGTTGTTATATTCCCACATGCGATTGACGCTATTGTCGTTGAGGTTGCGCTGCAGATTGCCTTTGGCATCTACTGCGCCAACGTTACCGCTAAAGGCACGGTTTGAACCGACCGCTGCCGCCCACGGCTGGGCGATGTTAAAGCCTTCATTGATGACGCTGTCGCGGATCACGACCTGGCCATTGCTGTTGCCGTCAACGTCCAGCGCGCGGCCCAGCTGCGCGACGTTATCGCCGGACGCGGTAAAGCGGCTGTTGGTCGCCAGGAAGCCGTAGGTCACGCTCTTCAGGGTAGCCGGCGCGAAAACATAGGCTTCTTTCTGGGTACGCGAGTTCACCACGCGGAAATCGGTGTTATCAAATACCACCGCGCCGCGACCGGACACGATATCCACATCGCCTTCAATGTAGCTGTTGGTCACCAGGGTGCGGGTCTGGCGGTTATCCTGCAGACGGTTCTGCACGCCGCTGTTGGTCACAAAGAAGGTGTTCTGACGGCCAAGAATATTGACCTTGTTGATCTGCACCTGATCGCCATCGGTGCGCAGGGCGACGGCCTGGTGAGTACCGGCGTCGACGCTGTCGCCAAGGTTGTTGGCGATGGTCAGGTTCTGCAGCTGCAGGCCGTTATTCTGCGACCAGAAGACCGCAGAGCACATCACGCCGACGGTGGCCGCGGATTTATTCTGGCAGCTATCGAACATATACCATGCCGGTTTGCCCGGCATATATTTACCGCCCGGATTGACCAGACGGCGCCAGGTGTTGCGATCCATTTCAGAATCAATGGCTTCGCTGATTTTCACGTCAATCGGTTTATCGCCGGTACCATACAGGGTCAGGGCGCCAGGCGCCGCCGGTACGTAAACCGTTCCCGGGTACTCGCCAGGCATGATGGCAATAAACAGACGGCGATTTGAATGACGGGCAATCGCCGCATCGACCGCCGCCTGGACGGTGGTATGGGTCACGCCCTGGGTTCCCGCCGGGCCAACGATAAAGTCAGGCTGCGCCGGCAGGCTGATGGCAGATGGCGTCCAGGCCGCGGCATTGGGAGTCAGCGACTGGAAATAGGCCGCCGGGGTAAAGTTTTTCGCTTCATCGGCGTTCAGAATGGGACGCGCGGTGGTGCCCGGTGCAGTCTGCGTAGAGGGCTGTTGATCGGCAGGCGTCGAGCTACAGGCGGACAGCGTCACGCCGAAGGCCAGCGCCAGCGCCAGACGGGAAACGGAATATGTGTTCATGTTGCTCCAGGCAAAATTAAGCGTAGTGAAATACCCCGGCTGAGACGCCAGGGTATAAGTCCTTTAAAACCTGCTGTTTTATACTAACTTGAACGAAACGGGAAGACATGGGCGGAAAAACTTACCGTCTTTACGCAACGTGCAGTCCTGCTGGATGGTCTTTAGTCACAAAAAAATAACATTTCCCCGCGCTATTGTTGACTTTATCGGCGTTATGAAAATAAATGTCTATACAACCCATGACAAGTTAAGCGCTATGACTCAAGCCACCTCTGAACGCGTTATCTGGCGAAACGCGCGTCTCGCCACCCTGAACCCTGATTACTCTCAACCCTACGGTCTGCTGGAGCGCCATGCGCTGCTGGTGCGCAATGGCCGCATTGAGGCAATTGTCGCCGACGCTGACGCCCCCGGCGGGCGCAGTATTGATCTCGAAGGCCGGCTGGTTACGCCGGGTTTAATCGACTGCCATACCCACCTGATCTTTGGCGGCAGCCGGGCGCAGGAGTGGGAGCAGCGGCTGAACGGCGTCTCCTATCAAACCATCAGCGCTAACGGCGGTGGGATTAATTCCACCGTGCACGCCACGCGCGACAGCAGCGAAGCTGAACTACTGGCGCTGGCGCAGCCGCGTCTGGCGCGCCTGCTGCGTGAAGGGGTGACCACCCTGGAGATTAAATCAGGCTACGGTCTCGATCTGCAAAACGAACGCAAAATGCTGCGGGTCGCCCGCCAGCTGGCCGACGACAATGGCGTGGAACTGTCGGCGACGTTGCTCTCCGCTCACGCCACGCCGCCGGAATATCATGGCGACGCCGATGGCTATATCTCGCTGGTCTGCGAGACCATACTGCCGACGCTGTGGCAGGAGGGACTGTTTGAAAGCGTTGACGTCTTCTGTGAAAACGTTGGCTTCAGCCCGCAGCAAACCGAGCGCGTATTTCAGGCGGCGCAGGCGCTGGGCATTCCGGTAAAAGGCCACGTTGAGCAGCTCTCGTCGCTGGGCGGTGCGCAGCTGGTGAGCCGCTATCACGGACTGTCCGCCGACCATATCGAGTATCTGACGGAAGAGGGCGTGGCGGCGATGCGCGAAAGCGGCACCGTGGCAGCTCTGCTCCCCGGCGCGTTCTACTTCCTTAATGAAACCCGCAAACCGCCGGTGGAACTGCTGCGCAAATACCAGGTGCCGATGGCGGTGGCGACCGATTTCAACCCCGGCACCAGCCCCTTCGCCAGCCTGCATCTGGCGATGAACATGGCCTGCGTCAAGTTTGGTTTAACGCCGGAAGAGGCCTGGGCCGGGGTAACGCGCCATGCCGCGCGGGCGCTGGGGCGGCAGGACAGCCACGGTCAGCTGGCGGCGGGCTTTGTGGCTAACTTTGCCATCTGGGATGCCGAGCATCCGGTCGAGATGGTGTATGAGCCGGGGCGCGCGCCGCTCTGGGGACGCGTGGTACGAGGAGAACGGCAATGATGCTGTGGCAAGCTACGCCCGCCAGTCTCTGGCAGGGACGCGATGATAGCGCGGAAGCGCCTAATGCGCTGCGCCTGTTCCAGACTATCGCCCGCGCGGAACGCTTCGCGCCGCAGGAGATGCCCGGCGATATCGCGCTGCTCGGCTTCGCCTGTGACGAAGGCGTCCGGCGTAACAAAGGGCGTACCGGCGCCGGGCATGGTCCGGAAGCGCTGCGCCGGGCGCTGGCCAATATGGCCAGCCATCAGGGCCACGACCGCTGCGTGGATATGGGCACGATTAGCGTCGATGGCGAACAGTTAGAAGCCGCGCATCAGGCGCTGCGCGAGGCGGTGGCCGCCTGCCAGCGTGCCGGCAAACGCACGCTGGTCCTGGGCGGCGGTCATGAGACGGCCTTCGGCCATGGCGCTGGGGTTCTGGATGCCTTCCCGGGCGAAAAAGTGGGCATTATTAATCTCGATGCGCATCTGGATTTACGCTTTGCCGAATGCGCCAGCTCCGGGACGCCGTTCCGCCAGCTGGCGCTGGAGTGTGACGCCCAGCAGCGCGGTTTTCACTATACCTGCATCGGCGTCAGCCGGGCGGCGAACACCCAGGCGCTATGGGATGAAGCAGCGCGCCGCCAGGTGGCTGTCGTTGAGGATCTGGCGGTGCTGGCGGACTTCGACACTCACGTGTTGCCGGAGCTGGAGCGCAATATCGCGCAATTCGACCGTCTGTATCTGACCATCGATCTCGACGTGCTGCCGGCGCGCGAAATGCCGGCGGTTTCCGCGCCGGCGGCGCTGGGCGTGCCGCTGGCAATCCTGCTGCGCATCGTTGAGCCGTTGTGCCGCAGCGGAAAGCTGCAGGCGGTGGATTTGGTCGAGTTTAATCCGCAATTTGACATCGACGGACAGGGTGCCCGCGCGGCGGCCCGTCTGGCATGGCAAATCGCCCATTGGTGGCGCTAGCGATCCGCGCTATTATTTTCGCTTCGCCGCTCCGCTTATTATGCATAAGGAAAGCCAGGCCATGTTTGCACAACAACCTCGTTCCGCGCCCGCGCCTTTCTATGAAAAGGTGAAGCAGGCGATTAGCGAAAAAATCTACCGCGGCGAGTGGCGTCCGCACGACCGAATTCCCTCGGAGGCTGAACTGGTTGCCCAGTTCGGCTTCAGCCGGATGACCATCAACCGCGCGCTGCGCGAGCTGACGGATGAAGGCCTGCTGGTCAGGCTGCAGGGGGTCGGGACCTTCGTCGCCGAGCCGAAAGGGCAGTCGGCGCTGTTTGAAGTGCGCAGCATTGCCGATGAGATTGTCTCTCGTCGCCATCAGCACCGCTGTGAAGTGCTGCTGCTGGAGGAGACCGAAGCCGATCTCATTCAGGCGGAGGCGCTCACCGTCGCCGAAGGCACGCGTATCTTCCACTCACGGATGGTGCATTTCGAAAACGAGGTTCCGGTACAAATCGAAGATCGCTGCGTGAATGCTGCGGTGGTGCCGGATTACTTGTTACAGGATTACACCACTACCACGCCGCATGATTATCTGTCGCTGATCGCGCCATTAACCGAAGGCGAACATATTGTCGAGGCGGTGCAGGCGACGTCAGAGGAGTGCGCGCTGCTGCGCATTCTGCCGCACGATCCCTGCCTGCTCATTCGCCGTCGCACCTGGTCGAAGACGCATATTGTCTCTCACGCTCGCCTGCTGTTCCCCGGCGCGCGCTACCGTCTGCAGGGCCATTTCAGCTCGTAATTTTCCCTGGCGTCAGCAAAACGTGATTGCTGACGCAATATAACAAAATTGTATCATTTCTGTTAAATCCTGGCTTGCGCAGAGTTGTATAGACAAGTATATGTATCTACGTACACAACGTTAATTGTCAGGAGAAACCCCGATGTCGCAAAGCAAATATCGCCAGCTGGACGTCCGTGCCCCGAGAGGCACGACGCTGACCGCCAGGAGCTGGTTGACCGAAGCGCCGCTGCGTATGTTAATGAACAACCTCGATCCCGATGTCGCTGAAAACCCGCATGAGCTGGTGGTCTATGGCGGTATTGGTCGCGCTGCGCGCAACTGGGAATGCTATGACGCTATCGTGAAGGCGCTGAAAAACCTGGAAAGCGACGAGACTCTGCTGGTGCAGTCCGGCAAACCGGTCGGCGTCTTTAAAACGCATGAAAACTCGCCGCGCGTGCTGATCGCTAACTCCAACCTGGTTCCGCACTGGGCCACCTGGGAACACTTCAACGAACTGGATGCCAAAGGGCTGGCGATGTACGGCCAGATGACCGCCGGCAGCTGGATCTACATCGGTAGCCAGGGCATCGTGCAGGGCACCTACGAAACCTTCGTCGAAGCCGGTCGCCAGCACTATCAGGGCAGCCTGAAAGGCCGTTGGGTATTAACCGCCGGTCTGGGCGGCATGGGTGGCGCGCAGCCGCTGGCCGCGACGCTGGCAGGCGCCTGCTCGCTGAACATCGAATGTCAGCAGAGCCGCATCGATTTCCGTCTGCGTACCCGCTACGTGGATGAACAGGCCACTTCTCTGGATGACGCCCTGGCGCGCATCAAAAAATACACCGCCGAAGGCCGCGCCATCTCCATCGCGCTGTGCGGCAACGCTGCGGATATCGTGCCAGAGCTGGTGAAACGCGGCGTGCGCCCGGATATGGTTACCGATCAGACCAGCGCCCACGACCCGCTGCATGGCTATCTGCCGAAAGGCTGGAGCTGGGAGGAGTATCAGCAGAAAGCCGAATCCGATCCGCAGGGCACCATTCTGGCGGCGAAACGCTCAATGGCCGACCACGTGCAGGCGATGCTGGCCTTCCACGAGATGGGGGTGCCGACCTTCGACTACGGCAACAACATCCGTCAGATGGCGCAGGAAGTGGGCGTCAGCAATGCCTTCGATTTCCCGGGTTTCGTGCCGGCGTATATCCGCCCGCTGTTCTGCCGGGGTATCGGCCCGTTCCGTTGGGTAGCGCTGTCCGGCGATCCGCAGGATATCTACAAAACCGACGCGAAAGTGAAAGAGATCATTAAAGATGATAAGCATCTGCACCACTGGCTGGATATGGCGCGCGAGCGCATCAGCTTCCAGGGACTGCCGGCGCGTATCTGCTGGGTAGGTCTGGAGTGGCGTCAGAAGCTCGGTCTGGCGTTTAACGAAATGGTGCGCAGCGGCGAAGTCTCCGCGCCGATCGTGATTGGCCGCGATCACCTTGATTCCGGCTCCGTCGCCAGCCCGAACCGCGAAACCGAAGCCATGCGCGACGGCTCAGATGCGGTATCCGACTGGCCGCTGCTGAACGCCTTGCTTAACACCGCCAGCGGCGCGACCTGGGTGTCGCTGCACCACGGCGGCGGCGTAGGTATGGGCTTCTCGCAGCACTCCGGGATGGTTATCGTCTGTGACGGTACCGATGAAGCGGCGGCGCGTATCGCTCGCGTCCTGCGCAACGACCCGGCGACCGGCGTGATGCGTCATGCCGATGCGGGTTACGATATTGCTATTGAATGCGCAGCAGAACAGGGTCTGAATCTTCCGATGGTGGCAGCAACGCAGGGGAACGCTAAATGAAATCGTTAACGCTCATTCCGGGGAAACTGAGCCTGTCGCAGCTCCGCGAGGTTTACAGCCACCCGCTGAACATTACCCTCGACAGCAGCGCGTTTGCCGCCATTGATGAGAGCGTGGCCTGCGTCAACGCCATCCTTGCCGAAGGGCGTACCGCCTACGGTATCAACACCGGTTTTGGCCTGCTGGCGCAAACCCGTATCTCGACGGACGATCTGGAGAACCTGCAGCGTTCGCTGGTGCTGTCCCATGCGGCGGGCGTAGGTGAGCCGCTGGACGACGACCTGGCGCGCCTGATTATGGTGCTGAAGATTAACAGCCTGTCTCGCGGTTTCTCCGGGATCCGCCTGAGCGTGATCCAGGCGCTGATTGGCCTGGTCAATGCCGGCGTGACGCCGTGGATCCCGGCGAAAGGTTCCGTCGGCGCCTCCGGTGACCTCGCGCCGCTGGCGCATATGTCGCTGACCCTGCTGGGTGAAGGCAAAGCGCGGGTTCGCGGTGGCGAATGGCTGCCAGCGACCGACGCGCTGCGTCAGGCGGGGCTGGAGCCGATAACCCTGGCGGCGAAAGAGGGCCTGGCGCTACTCAACGGCACCCAGGCCTCAACCGCTTTTGCCCTGCGCGGTCTGTTCGAAGCCGAAGATCTGTTCGCCTCCGCGGTCGTCTGCGGGGCGTTAACCACTGAAGCGGCGCTGGGTTCGCGTCGTCCGTTCGACGCGCGTATTCACGAGGTGCGCGGCCAGCGCGGGCAGATTGATGCGGCGGCACTGTATCGTCACCTGTTGACCGATGACAGCGCGATCTCGCGGTCGCATCATAATTGCACCAAGGTTCAGGATCCGTACTCACTGCGCTGCCAGCCGCAAGTGATGGGCGCCTGCCTGACGCAGATCCGCCAGGCGGCGGAAGTACTGTTAGCCGAAGCGAATGCGGTCTCCGATAACCCGCTGGTCTTTGCCGCCGAAAATGACGTCATCTCCGGCGGTAACTTCCACGCCGAACCGGTGGCGATGGCGGCGGATAATATCGCGCTGGCGATCGCCGAAATCGGCTCGCTCTCCGAGCGTCGTATCGCGCTGATGATGGACAGCCATATGTCGCAGCTGCCGCCGTTCCTCGTGAAAAATGGCGGCGTCAACTCCGGGTTTATGATTGCCCAGGTCACAGCGGCGGCTTTGGCCAGTGAAAACAAAGCGCTGTCACACCCGCATAGCGTTGACAGCCTGCCGACGTCCGCCAACCAGGAAGACCACGTCTCGATGGCGCCGGCTGCCGGCCGTCGGCTGTGGGCGATGGCGGAAAACACCCGCGGCGTACTGGCCGTTGAGTGGCTGGCGGCGGTGCAGGGCCTGGATATGCGCGAAGGGCTGACCACCAGTCCGCTGCTGGAAGAGGCGCGCCATCTGCTGCGCGAACGCGTATCTCACTATACGCAGGATCGTTTCTTCGCCCCTGATATTGAAAATGCCATTGCACTTTTGGCTGCACGTCACCTGACGCGTCTGCTGCCTGCCGTACTGCATTAATCACCGTTGTTCTCTGTACCCGCGTCGGGGGAAGTCATTCCCCCGGCCGACCTACATCGCATATTTGTCGTCATATAAAAAAATCAGGACACCTGTATATGCAACAACAACACAAACCGCATCTGCTGCGCGGGCTGAATGCCCGACACATTCGTTTTATTGCGCTCGGTTCCGCTATCGGCACCGGGCTATTCTATGGTTCGGCCTCCGCCATTAAGGCGGCGGGTCCGGCGGTGCTGCTGGCCTACCTGATTGGCGGCGCGGCGGTCTTTATGGTGATGCGCGCGCTGGGTGAAATGGCGGTGCGCAATCCGGTTTCCGGCTCCTTTGGCAGCTATGCTCGCCAGTATCTCGGGCCGCTGGCCGGATTTATTACCGGCTGGACCTACACCTTTGAAATGGTGATCGTGGCGCTGGCCGACGTCACCGCGTTCGGTATCTATATGGGACTGTGGTATCCCGATGTGCCGCGCTGGATCTGGATCCTCAGCATCATCTTCTTTATTGGCGCGATGAACCTGTGCAACGTGCGGGTGTTCGGCGAGATGGAGTTCTGGCTGTCGCTGATTAAAGTGGTGGCGATTATCGCCATGATGGCGGCGGGCGCGGGGATCATCTTCTTTGGCTTTGGCCATAGTTTCCCGGCTACCGGGCTGGAAAATTTGTGGAGCCACGGCGGCTTTGCGCCACATGGCTGGCAGGGGATCATCGCCTCGCTTGGCATCGTGATGTTCGCTTTCGGCGGCGTGGAAATTATCGGCGTCACGGCGGCGGAAGCGCAGAACCCGAAGAAGGTCATCCCGCAGGCCATCAACACCATTCCGCTGCGTATTATTCTGTTTTACGTCTGCACCCTGGCGGTGCTGATGGCGATCTTCCCGTGGAATAGTTTTGGCGAGCAGGGCAGTCCGTTTGTGCTGATCTTCGATGGTCTGGGGATCCCGGCGGCGGCGACCGTGCTGAATATCATCGTGATTAGCGCCAGTATCTCGGCGATTAACAGCGATATTTTTGGCGCCGGGCGCATGATGTACGGCATGTCGAAAGAGGGGCTGGCGCCGAAGTGCTTCCAGCGGCTCGCCAGCAACGGTGTACCCTGGATGACGGTGGTGGTGATGGGCGTGGCGCTGCTGGTGGCGGTGGTGCTTAACTATCTGATGCCGGAACAGGTCTTTGTCCTGATTGCCTCGCTGGCGGCGTTCGCTACCGTCTGGGTATGGCTGATGATCCTGCTCTCTCATTTCTCGATGCGTCGCGGTTTGTCGGCCGAAGAGCGCAGTAAGATCGAATTCCCGATCCCCTTCTGGCCGGTTGGCCCGCTGTTGACGCTACTGTTTATGGGGCTGGTGATCGCCGTGCTGGGAATGGTGGAAGAGACGCGCGTGGCGCTGTTAGCCGGGCTGGTCTGGCTGGGGCTGCTGACGGTGGTGTGGTACGCGCGCGTGCGTAAAACCGCGCTGCAGGTGGCCACGGAACAGTAAGGTCAATCTCCCCGGTGGCGCTGCGCTTACCGGGGCTACAAATGGCACTGACTGTAGCGAGTAGCCCGGATAAGGCGTAAGCCGCTATCCGGGGGGATAATTAACTGAACAGGGCGGTGATGGAAGCGCTGGCGAGCGAATGGAAATGGACGTTAAAGCCGACCATCGCGCCGCTGGCCTCGGCATCGACATCAATCTTATCGATATCCAGGGCGTGGACGGTAAAAATGTAGCGGTGGGTTTCGCCCTTCGGCGGTGCCGCGCCGCCGTAGCCTGCCTTACCAAAATCGGTGCGGGTCTGAACGGCCTCTTCCGGTAGCTCCGCCTGACCGGAGCCGGCACCCTGCGGTAGCACCCGAGTATCGGCAGGCAGGTTGACTACCACCCAGTGCCACCAGCCGGAGCCGGTCGGTGCATCCGGGTCGTAGCAGGTGACGACAAAGCTTTTGGTGCCCGCGGGCACATCATCCCACATCAGGTGCGGCGAAATATTGTCGCCATCATAGCCCATGCCGTTGAAGACGTGACGATTAGGCAGCTTGCCGCCGTCCTGGAGATCGTGACTGATCAATTTCATGCTTCATCCTCATTGATAATGTGCAGATTAACAAAGAAGTGTAGCCTTCCCGGCGGCGCAAATCCGCTGTTTATTCGCTAAAAAATGTTTCGTCCTGCACGGCCAGGTTGACCGCACGGGTCAGGCGGGTCAGCTGTTTGGGCGTGATGATGTACGGGGGCATCAGATAAATCAGACGGCCAAACGGGCGGATCCACACCCCTTGTTCGACGAAAAAGCGCTGCAGGGCGGCCATATTTACCGGACGCCGGGTTTCAACCACGCCAATCGCGCCCAGCACGCGCACATCGGCGACCAGCGCAGATCCCCGCGCCGAAGCCAGCTCGGCCTGTAGTTGGGCTTCAATCGCCGCCACCTGCTGTTGCCACTCGCCGCTCTCCAGCAGGCGCAGGCTTTCGCTTGCCACCGCGCAGGCCAGCGGATTGCCCATAAAGGTGGGGCCGTGCATAAAGCAGCCGGCTTCGCCATTGCTGATGGTTTCCGCGATCTCGCGGGTGGTCAGTGCGGCGGAAAGAGTCATGGTGCCGCCGGTCAGCGCTTTACCCAGACACAGAATATCGGCGGCGATACCAGCGTGTTCGCAGGCGAACAGTTTGCCGGTGCGGCCAAAGCCGGTAGCAATCTCATCGGCGATCAGCAAAATCCCTTCCCGGTCGCACATTTTACGCACCCGCCTCAGCCACTCCGGATGGTACATCCGCATTCCGCCGGCGCCCTGGACGATCGGTTCGAGGATCACCGCGGCGATGTCGTGGCGATGCGCGGCCATCAGGCGGGCAAACGGCACCATATCCAGCTCATCCCACTCGCCGTCGAAGCGGCTTTGCGGCGCGGGGGCAAACAGGTTATCCGGCAGATAGCCCTGCCACAGGCTGTGCATTGAATTCTGCGGATCGCAGACCGACATCGCGCCGAACGTGTCGCCATGATAGCCGTTGCGGAAGGTCAGGAAACGACGACGCGGCTGGCCTTTGGCCTGCCAGTACTGCAGCGCCATTTTCATCGCCACCTCTACCGCCACCGAACCGGAATCGGCGAGGAAAACGCACTCCAGCGATTCCGGGGTCATCGCCACCAGTTGGCGGCACAGCGCCACCGCCGACGGATGGGTGATCCCGCCAAACATCACGTGCGACATCTGATCGATCTGCGCTTTCATCGCCGCATTGAGGCGCGGGTGATTGTAGCCGTGGATCGCCGCCCACCAGGAGGACATGCCGTCAACCAGTTGTTCACCGCCGGCGAGGGACAGCTCGCACCCGTGGGCGGAAACCACCGGGTAGACCGGCAGGGGGGAAGTCATAGAGGTGTAGGGGTGCCAGATGTGGCGCCGATCGAAGGCGAGATCGTCCAGTGTCATAAGCGACTTGTAAACCATTTTGAAAACATTTAGGTTTACGAGTATAAACCGAACCGCAAATTAACAAAACCTTTTGGAGAGGCTAATGGCTCACCACGCACGCTGGACAATGTCGCAAGTTACTGAGTTATTTAATAAACCACTCATCGATCTGTTATTCGAAGCGCAGCAAATCCACCGCCAGCATTTTGACCCGCGTCAGGTGCAGGTCAGTACGTTGCTGTCGATTAAAACCGGCGCTTGTCCGGAAGACTGTAAATATTGCCCGCAAAGCGCACGCTACAAAACCGGTCTTGAATCCGAGCGCCTGATGGAAGTCGAGCAGGTGCTGGAGTCAGCGCGTCAGGCGAAAAACGCCGGCTCCACTCGCTTCTGCATGGGCGCGGCGTGGAAGAACCCCAATGACCGCGATATGCCCTATCTGGAGCAGATGGTGAAAGGCGTCAAGGCGCTGGGTCTGGAGTCCTGTATGACGCTCGGTACCCTTACCGCCAGCCAGGCGCAGCGCCTGGCCGGTGCGGGGCTTGATTACTACAACCATAACCTCGACACCTCGCCGGAATTTTACGGCAACATCATCACCACCCGTACCTATCAGGAGCGTCTGGATACGCTGGATAAAGTGCGCGATGCCGGGATCAAAGTCTGCTCCGGC
Organism: Klebsiella sp. HMSC25G12; assembly: GCF_001807705.1. Classification (NCBI taxonomy): domain Bacteria; kingdom Pseudomonadati; phylum Pseudomonadota; class Gammaproteobacteria; order Enterobacterales; family Enterobacteriaceae; genus Klebsiella; species Klebsiella sp. HMSC25G12. The sequence goes on from NZ_KV789895.1 coordinate 187,908, forward strand.
GGCATCGTCGGGCTGGGAGAGACCGTAAAAGATCGCGCCGGGCTGCTGCTGCAGCTGGCTAATCTGCCGACGCCGCCGGAGAGTGTGCCGATCAACATGCTGGTGAAAGTTAAAGGCACGCCGCTGGCGGATAACGACGATGTCGACGCTTTCGATTTCATCCGCACCATCGCCATCGCACGCATCATGATGCCCACCTCTTACGTGCGTCTCTCCGCCGGCCGCGAACAGATGAACGAGCAGACCCAGGCGATGTGCTTTATGGCCGGGGCGAACTCGATTTTCTACGGCTGCAAGCTGCTCACCACGCCAAACCCGGAAGAAGATAAAGACCTGCAGCTGTTCCGCAAGCTGGGGATCAACCCGCAGCAGACGGCGGTACTGGAAGGCGATAATGAGCAGCAGCAGCGCCTGGAGCAGGCCTTACTCACCCCCGACACTGAGGAATATTACAACGCGGCGGCGCTATGACCTGGCAGCAACGAATCGAGCGGGCGCTGGACGAGCGGCAGCAGACGGATGCGTTTCGCCGCCGCCTGCCGGTAAGCCACGGCGCCGGACGCTGGCTGGAGCGCGAAGGGGAGCGCTGGCTCAACTTCTCCAGCAATGATTACCTGGGCCTGAGCCAGCATGCCGGCATTATCGCCGCCTGGCAGCAGGGGGCGGAACGTTATGGCGTCGGCTCCGGCGGATCGGGCCACGTGAGCGGCTATAGTGAGGCCCACCGCGCGCTGGAAGAGGAACTTGCCGACTGGCTCGGTTACCCGCGCGCGCTACTGTTTATCTCCGGCTTTGCCGCCAATCAGGCACTGGTTGCCGCGCTGGCGGAAAAAGAGGATCGGATTGTCGCCGACCGCCTGAGCCACGCCTCCCTGCTGGAAGCGGCGAGCCTCAGCCCGGCCCAGCTGCGGCGCTTTGCCCACAACGATCCGCAGCAGCTTGCTCAACTGCTGGCGAAACCGCTGGACGGCCAGCAGTTAGTCGTTACCGAAGGGATTTTCAGTATGGACGGCGACAGCGCGCCGCTGGCTGACATTCAGGCGGCAGCTCGCAGCGCCGGAGCATTATTACTGGTTGATGATGCTCACGGAATCGGGGCGATTGGCGATGAAGGGCGCGGAAGCTGTCATACGCAGGCGGTTCGCCCGGAGCTGCTGGTAGTCACCTTCGGCAAGGCGTTTGGGGTGAGCGGCGCGGCGGTACTGTGCAGCGAATCGATGGCGGATTATCTGCTGCAGTTTGCCCGTCATCTGATCTACAGCACCGCCATGCCGCCCGCCCAGGCGGTGGCGCTGAGCGCGGCGCTGCGGGTCATTCGTAGCGATGAGGGCCAGCAGCGGCGGGAAACCCTGGCCGCCCGCATCCGTCAGTTCCGTGCAGGGATGGGCGATGTGTCGCTGGGGCTGACCGATTCCGTCAGCGCGATCCAGCCGCTGATCGTCGGCGATAACGCGCGAGCGCTGAGCCTGGCCTGCCGTCTGCGCGAGGCCGGCTGCTGGGCGACGGCGATCCGTCCACCGACGGTGCCGGTCGGCAGCGCTCGCCTGCGTCTGACCCTGACCGCCGCTCATCAGGCTGAGGACATTAACCGTTTACTGGAGGCGCTGCATGGTCACGGTGAATAAGCAGGCGGTGGCCGCGGCGTTTGGCCGGGCGGCCAGCGGCTATACGCAACATGATGAACTGCAGCGGCGCAGCGCCGATCTGCTGCTGCGCCAGCTGGCGCGCCGCGATTTTGCCCAGGTGCTGGATGCCGGCTGCGGCCCCGGCAGCATGAGTCGCTACTGGCGTGAGGCGGGCAGCGTGGTGACCGCGCTGGATCTCTCCGCCGGCATGCTGGCCCAGGCGCAGCGCCACGACGCCGCGCAGCATTATCTGCAGGGCGATATCGAAGCGCTGCCGCTGCCGGATGGCTGCGTCGATCTGGCATGGAGCAACCTGGCGGTGCAGTGGTGCGACGATCTGCGCGCGGCGATCGGCGAGCTGTGCCGGGTGGTGCGGCCCGGCGGGCGGGTGGCGTTTACCACGCTGCTGGCCGGATCGCTGCCGGAGCTCAATCAGGCGTGGCAGGCTATCGACGACCGGCCACATGCCAACCGTTTTCTCAGCGAACCGGCGGTAAGGGCCGCACTGAGCGGCCTGCGCGCCGAAGGCGTCGTTCATCAGATTAGCCTGCCGTTCGCCGATGCGCTGAGCGCTATGCGCTCCCTGAAGGGCATCGGCGCTACCCATTTGCACCAGGGGAGGGCATCCGCCCCGCTTGGCCGCGGCAAACTGCGCGAACTGCAGCTGGCCTGGCCGCAACAGCAGGGTATCTTCCCGCTGACGTATTATCTTTTTACAGGAGTCATTGAACGTGACTAAACGTTTTTTCGTCACCGGAACCGATACTGAAGTCGGGAAAACGGTCGCCAGCAGCGCACTGCTGCAGGCGGCGAACCAGTTGGGTTTTAACACCGCCGGCTATAAACCGGTGGCTTCCGGTAGCGACCTGACCGCACAAGGGTTACGCAATGAAGATGCGCTGGCCCTGCAGCGTAATAGCCGGGTGGCGCTGAGCTATGAACAGGTCAACCCTTATACTTTTGCCGAACCGACCTCGCCGCATATTATTAGCGCCGATGAAGGGCGACCGATTGCCGCGACGACGCTTTCCAGCGGCTTACGCGAACTGGAGCGCCTGGCAGACTGGGTACTGGTGGAAGGGGCCGGCGGCTGGTTTACGCCGCTCTCGGACACCCTGACCTTCGCCGACTGGGCGCAGCAGGAGCAGCTGCCGGTGATTCTGGTGGTGGGGGTCAAGCTCGGCTGTATCAACCATGCGATGCTTACCGCCCAGGCGGTGCGCCAGGCGGGGCTGCCGCTGGCGGGCTGGATCGCCAATGACGTGCAGCCGCCGGGCAAGCGCCATGGCGAATATCTGGCGACGCTGAAAAACCGGTTGGCCGCGCCGTTTCTTGGTGAAATACCGTGGCTTGTCGATATCGCGCAGCGCGACGATCTCGGCCAGTATCTGGATCTCAGCGCGCTGGATCTGGCGTCATCCACTGCGCCAGCAGCGGTTCATCCAGCGCCATAATATCGCCCTCGGCGACATTACGCCCCCGGTGAAGGACACAGAACCGATCCGCCACCCGGCGGATAAAGGGCAGGTGCTGCTCGGCGAGCAGCACCGTCAGACCGATATCGCGATTTAACCGCAGCAGCAATTCCGCCAGCTTTTGCAGGCAGCGCGGCCCTGCGCCGCGTGAGGGTTCGTCAAGGATCAGCAGTCGTGGCTGGACGATCAGCGCCCTGGCCAGCGCCAGCTGGTACTGATCGTCGGCGCTTAGCGAAGCGCCTTTGCGCTGCCGTAGCGCATAGAGTTCGGGAAAATGGTCATAAATTTCGCCGCCGCTGGCGTTAGCCCCGGGTTTCCCGGCCGCCAGGGCAATATGCAGATTCTCTTCCACGCTGAGCTGGGAAAAGATGCGTTTATCCTGCGGCACGTAGCCGATGCCGATGGCGCTGCGCGACTGAGCGGACAGGGGGGTGAGATCGCACGGCGGGGCGCCAATGTCATGCCAGGTCATCCGACCGCTGGCCACCGGCAGATGGCCGGCAATGCAGTTGACCAGGGTGGTTTTTCCCATTCCCTCGCGTCCTAGTACGCCAATGCACTCTCCCGGGCGTAGTTCAAGATCGACATTCCACAGCGAGTGCTGATTACCGTAAAAATGATTTACTGCCTGTAAATTCAACATGGACGTTTTCTCCTTATCCTGGCGTCAGGGCGACAGAAAGATGCTGCAAAACTCTTGCCAGGAAAAAGAACGCTCGGAAAAAACCGCGAAACGCCGACACCATCGGGCATAGTCAGCGCGGGCGCTGCACTTTTCCGGTGCCCGACGCTAAAGGGTGGTGCAAAAAGCAGCAAAAATCGAGCGGCTTTAAACGGATAGTTATTAAAAATAGTTCGATAAAAATTTTTCGCCGCACGGTTTACAGCGAAAGTCGATTTGCGCCGGGCGGCGGCGGTCTTGGGCTGCAGACAGTTATCCACTATTCCTGTGGATAACCTTGTGTATTAGAGTTAGAAAACCTGCGGTAAGCTAGAGCGTACGCGGCCTGCGGCTGAATTGGCGCGAAAGGCGTCTTTTCTTTAAAGTCATTAAATATCAGCTTGTTAGTTAAAATCAATGGGTGTAAGAAAAGCGTCATCTACTGCCATAAAACTTTCACCCGTCCGCTTGACAAATGTTAAAAGGTAAAAATTTCTGGGGATAACCCTGCCGGCCGGAGGATTATTCCACCCGGTGCGCGTTTTATGCGCACCATGGCGGCGAAATAAGCCGTTTACTGACGCTATCATAGTGATGTACTGTTTAAATATCCAGTATAATTTGTTGGCAAAAAATGGCCCGGAGGGTAGAATTAAACACCGGCCGCTAAATCCATCTTCAGGTTTTGATCAATGAGTAAATCGTTTGTTCTGCATTCCGCCTTTCGCCCCTCCGGAGACCAACCGGAAGCCATCCGCCGCCTGGAAGAGGGGCTGGAGGATGGGCTCGCGCATCAAACGCTGCTGGGGGTCACCGGCTCCGGTAAAACCTTCACCATCGCCAACGTGATTGCCGACCTGCAGCGGCCGACGATGGTGCTGGCGCCAAACAAAACCCTGGCGGCCCAGCTCTATGGCGAGATGAAAGAGTTTTTCCCGGAGAATGCCGTCGAGTATTTCGTCTCCTACTACGATTACTATCAGCCGGAAGCCTACGTCCCCAGCTCAGATACCTTCATTGAGAAGGACGCCTCGGTAAACGAACATATCGAGCAGATGCGCTTGTCGGCGACCAAAGCGCTGCTCGAGCGGCGCGACGTGGTGGTGGTGGCGTCAGTCTCGGCTATCTACGGCCTCGGCGACCCGGACCTGTACCTGAAGATGATGCTGCACCTGACGGTCGGGATGCTGATTGACCAGCGCGCTATCCTGCGCCGTCTGGCCGAACTGCAGTATACCCGCAACGATCAGGCCTTCCAGCGCGGCACCTTTCGCGTGCGCGGCGAGGTGATCGACGTCTTCCCGGCGGAATCCGACGATATCGCGCTGCGCATTGAGCTGTTTGATGAAGAGGTCGAGCGCCTGTCGCTGTTCGACCCGCTCACCGGCCACGTGGAATCGACGGTGCCGCGCTACACCATTTATCCCAAGACCCACTACGTGACGCCGCGGGAACGCATCGTCCAGGCGATGGAAGAGATCAAGCTGGAGCTGGCGGAGCGGCGCAAGGTTCTGCTGGCCAACAACAAGCTTCTGGAAGAGCAGCGCTTAACCCAGCGTACCCAGTTCGACCTCGAAATGATGAACGAGCTGGGCTACTGCTCGGGCATTGAAAACTACTCGCGCTTCCTTTCCGGTCGCGGGCCCGGCGAGCCGCCGCCCACTCTGTTTGACTATCTGCCGGCAGACGGTCTGCTGGTGATAGACGAATCCCACGTTACGGTGCCGCAGATCGGCGGTATGTACCGGGGCGACCGGGCGCGCAAAGAGACGCTGGTGGAGTACGGTTTCCGCCTGCCGTCGGCGCTGGATAACCGGCCGATGAAGTTTGAAGAATTTGAAGCGCTGGCCCCGCAAACCATCTACGTCTCGGCAACCCCCGGCGCCTACGAGCTGGATAAATCCGGCGGCGAAGTGGTGGATCAGGTGGTGCGGCCGACCGGTCTGCTTGACCCGATCATCGAAGTGCGGCCGGTAGCCACCCAGGTAGACGATCTGTTGTCAGAGATCCGCCTGCGCACGGCCATCAACGAGCGCGTGCTGGTGACCACCCTCACTAAGCGGATGGCGGAGGATTTAACCGAGTATCTTGAGGAGCACGGCGAGCGGGTGCGCTATCTGCACTCGGATATCGACACCGTCGAGCGCATGGAGATTATCCGCGACCTGCGCCTTGGCGAGTTTGACGTGCTGGTAGGGATCAACCTGCTGCGTGAGGGGCTGGATATGCCGGAGGTGTCGCTGGTGGCGATCCTGGATGCCGATAAAGAGGGCTTCCTGCGCTCCGAACGCTCGCTTATCCAGACCATCGGCCGCGCGGCGCGAAACATCAACGGCAAGGCCATCCTTTACGGCGATAAGATCACCCCTTCCATGGCCAAAGCCATTGGCGAGACCGAGCGTCGACGGGAGAAACAGCAGCGTTATAACGAAGAGCACGGCATCGTACCGCAGGGCCTCAACAAGAAAGTGGTGGATATCCTGCAGCTGGGCCAGGGCCTGGCGAAAACTAAAGCCAAAGGGCGCGGTAAAGCGAAGGCCGTTGAGCCTACCGGGCTTAGCGCCGTGGAGATGACGCCAAAAGCGCTGCAGCAGAAGATCCACGAGCTGGAAGGGCAGATGATGCAGCACGCCCAGAACCTCGAGTTCGAAGAGGCGGCGCAAATTCGCGACCAGTTGCATCAGCTGCGCGAGCTGTTTATCGCCGCCTCCTGAGTCCCGGCGCATACTGCCGGAGTGGGCGTGTGGGGCGTAGTGAAGGCGGGACGCTTCTCTCATTGTCCCGCTACCAGATAGCAAACCTTTGAGAAGAAAAAAGGCCGCATTGCGGCCTTCTTAATGTTTGCTTAATCTCGCCAGGCGACACTAACCTCCCCATGATGAGGATAGCGCCCATGCAAAAAATCAACTTCCGTGAATATCTGGCGGTCGCCACCGCCCTGGTTATTATTGTTGCCTTTTTCCATCAGTGGGTACTGACGTTCTGACCCGCGCGCCGCGGGAATAACACCCACGCGCGGACGCCGGGCCCCGGCTGGCGGTTGTGCAGGAAGAACTGGGCGTCATGCAGCTGAGCAATGCGCGTGACGATGCTCAGTCCGAGGCCTATGCCGCCGTAGCGACTGTCCATGCGCACAAACGCTTTACTGAGTTCGCCGCTTTTCGCCTCATCAATCCCTGGGCCTTCATCTTCCACCGCCATCACCGGCATCAGGCCCGCTTTCACCGACACGCGGATAGTTGACCCTTCCGGGCTGTAGCGGTGAGCATTCTCCACCAGATTGCGCAGGATCACACGGATTAACGTCGCGTCGCCAGAGACGATGGCCTCGCTTTCGACATCCGTCAGCAGCAGCCGCTGCTGACGCTGCGCCAGCATGGTCTCCAGCTCATCCTGCAGCGGTTTGACCACGTCATCCAGCAGCAGCACCTGCTGATAGCTGCCGGCGGAAAAAGACTGTCCGACGCGCGCCAGCTGCAGCAGCTGCGAAATGCTGGTGGTCATCTGGTCGAGGCGCTGGATCAGCGGGTCGACGCCCACGCCGTGCACTTTCGCCAGTAGTTCGAGGTGCAACCGCAGGCCGGCCAGCGGGGTACGTAGCTCATGCGCCACGTCGGCGGTAAACAGCCGCTCACGGTCGAGGGTCAGATTGAGGCGGGAAACCAGCTGATTCAGGGCGGTGGTCACCGCCGTGACTTCGGGCACCGATTCGCTGAGCACGATGGGGGTGAGGTTGTCCGGCGTGCGGCTCTCCAGCTCGCTTTGCAGTCGGGAGAGCGGGCGGGTGATCTTGCGCACCGCCAGCATGCTGATATACAGCGCCAGGCCAACGATCAACAGGCTCGGCACCAGCAGGCTGGCGACCGCTTCCCGTACCTCATGCTCCACATGTTTCTGGTTATTGTGGCCTTCGATGGCGCTGGCCACCAGCAGCTGGATCTGCTCTTTGCTCTCATGCCATAGCCAGAAGACGCTGATCAGCTGGCAGACCACCAGGATGGCGCCAATGGTCAGCAGCAGCCGGTGGCGCATGGTCCAGGTTTCGGTTGCAAACAGAGCCATGGTCTATTCCGTGTCGATGTGGTTAGCCAGCATATAGCCAAAACCCCTGACGGTGCGGATCCGCGATTTGCCAATCTTTTCGCGCAGGTTATGAATATGCACCTCAAGGGTATTGGTCGCCGGCTCGTTGTCCCAGCTGTAGATGTCGTTGTAGAGGATCTCACGATGCACCGGGCTACCGGCTTTCATCATCAGCCGCGACAGCAGGGCATACTCTTTTGGCGTCAATTCCAGCGCCGCCTCACCCAGCCACACCAGGCGGCGGGTGACGTTGAGGCGCAGATCGCCGACGCTGATTTCGTTATCGCCCTGGTTATTATGCCGGCGGAGCAGGGCGCGAATGCGCGCATTCAGCTCTTCCAGGGCAAAGGGTTTCACCAGATAGTCATCCGCGCCGGTATCGAGACCGCTAATGCGATCCTCAAGCGTATCGCGGGCGGTGAGGATCAGCACCGGCTGGGTCATCTTCTCCCGCCGCATGCGGGTGAGAAAATGCAGACCGTCTTCATCCGGCAGGCCGAGGTCGAGTACGATCAGGCTGTAGTGATTGCTGGCCAACGATAGCGCCGCTTCGTGCGCTGTGGAGACGCCGTCGCATACGTATCCTTCACTTTGCATCGCCAGAATCAACCCCTGCAACAGCAGCGCATCGTCTTCAATGACTAAGATTTTCATCAACCAGCCTCTCTACATGGCGTTAAAATATCATCTGCTGCCTGGTACTCGTGGGTGCTGACGCCGAGCAGGCCGAGCAGGGTGGAGAACAGATTATCTTGTGAATAATCCTTCGTCTTAGCCTGTTGTTGCAAACACTGGCTGGAGACACCGTAACGTTGCTGGTAATCCGGCGACAGCCACAGCAGCATGGGCACGTGTTTTTGCGTATCCGGCGCAATTGAGTACGGCAGACCATGCAAATAGACGCCATCTTCACCCAGCGATTCGCCGTGATCGGACAAATAAACCAGGCTAGTGGTAAATTTATCCTGTTTGGATTGCAGTAATTTTATCGCTTTATCAACAACATAGTCGACATACAGAATGGTGTTGTCGTAGGTATTGGTCAACTGTTGTTGCGTACAACTTTGGATTTCATTGGTATCGCAGGTCGGGGTGAATTTTTTGAATTCAGCCGGATAGCGGTTGTAATAGGTTGGGCCGTGGCTGCCGATAGTATGCAGTACGATAATGCCATCCTGTTTCAGGTTGTCGATGTAACTGTCCAGATTATGGAACAGGACCTCATCGTAGCACTCGCCGTCGATGCACTGACCGCTGAGGTGCAGTTCGGTGACGTTTTGGTGCGGTACGCGGTCACAGGCGCCCTTACAGCCACCGTCATTGTCGTTCCACAGCACCTGAACACCGGCGCGCTGCAGAATATCCAGGACGCCTTCCTGATGGTGCGCCAGTTCTTCATCGTAATGCGCGCGCGGCATATTGGAGAACATACAGGGGACGGAAACCGCAGTTGCCGTGCCGCAGGAGGTGGTTTTCGGGAAGTACACCACGTCGTCCCGTTGCAGGCGTGGGTTAGTCTCCCGATCGTAGCCGCCCAGCGAGAAGTTCCCGGCGCGCGAGGTTTCGCCCAGCACCACAATCGTCAGGTTTTTGCGGGGGCCGCTATGCATCACCGGTTTCTGCCTGGCATCTTCGCCAATCTTCACCAGCGGCAGATTGTCCATGCGGTTGTGCGCATACCACGAGTTCAGCGCCACAATGCTGTTGGAGGGACTCAGGGATTTCACCAGCTCTTTGTTGTTACGGAACACCGAGGCGTAATCTTTGTAGAACAGCGCGGCCACCAGAATAATCAGCAGCGCCGAAACGGCGATATTGAGCAGGCGCATCGCCGCGCCGCGCCACCGCGTGGCGGGCTTACGGATTTTCACCCACCAGGCGACGAATACCGCTAAAACCCCCGAGAGGCCGAGTACGGCGATCATTTCGCCGGAGAGCAGAGCAAAGCTCTCCGCCGGAGTGGTGTCGAGGATATTGGTGATCATGCTGCGGTCGATCACTACCCCGAAGTTCCAGATAAAGTACTGCGCCGACGCGCTGAGCAGAATAAACAGGCTGATGACCACCCGATCGAGCTTCAGGAACGAGGCGAGGGTGGTGATGATATTCATCACGCTAATGGCCACGATCGGCATACTGAGGAATACCAGCCAGTTATGCAGGCTGTTTACCGGCAGTAACGGGAAAACCTGGCGATAAAAAGCCAGGTTGAGAAAGATACCGATATAGCAAGCAAAGAGAATCAAATAAGTCGTGCGGCTGAAGAGCGGCCGACGCAGAGGCAATAACGACATAATACCTACCCACAGAAAGAGATAAGCGTATAGTGCCAGCCCTATTTTAAGACAACCTTAAGATTTTAAGGTGCACCGAAGGTTGGCCCTCCGGCGCGCAGCGTCAGCCAGGAAGCTGAATCGCCTTTTCCAGCGCGCCGCGGAGCAGCGCCCGATCATGGCGATAGGGCACGTCACTGGCCTCCAGCGGCGTCTGGATCACCAGCCGGTCGTTGATGCCGCGGATATCGGCTTTTGGCCCGGCGATCACCGCATCCACCACCCGCTTACCCACGTAGCGCTCCATAATCGCAATGCGTTCCGCCAGCGACAGCCTCGCCGCCGGGCTGTGCTCTTTGCCCAGATTATCGATAAACACCATCGGCGCCGGGGTGCGGCGCAGCGCCTGGGCCATCTCGTCGAGCAGCAGGATCGGCAGCAGGCTGGTGTAAAAGCTGCCCGGGCCGATGAGGATCAGATCGGCTTCGGCGATCGCTTCCACCGCCTCGCGAGTGGCGGGTACCGGTGGGGTAAGCATCAGCTCCTGCGGTAGGTTGTCGAGCTGATCGATATTCACTTCGCCGTAAACTTCATGGCCTTCATGATCGAGCGCCATCAAATCCACCGGTTGTTCCGACATCGGGATAAGAAACGCGTCTACTTTGAGCAGGTTTCTGATTAAATTGATAGCTTCTAAAGGCCGCACGCTCAGGTGGTCCAGCGCCTTTAACATCAGATTTCCGAGGTTATGCCCGGAAAGTTCGCCATTACCGCTAAAACGATACTCGAACATCGCCGACGCCACGCTGGGCTCGGCAATTAACTGATTGATGCAGTTGCGCATATCGCCCCAGGCAATGCCGCCTTCCGAGCGGCGGATCCGCCCGGTGGAGCCCCCGTTGTCGGTGGTGGTGACAATGCCGGTCAGCCGCGAGCCGAGCGAGGAGAGGGAGGACATCACCCGGCCCAGACCATGCCCGCCGCCGAGCGCGACCACCCGATCGAGGTCAGCGAATGTACGATTGCGCATAGAAATTCCTTATTTCACATAAACGGCCACACACTACCCGATCTACCCCTAAAAGACGATGGGAGGAGCCCGACAAACTGACCGACATCAAGGCAAAAAAATGATTTATGGCTATTCTGTAGCGAAAATGCACGAAGGTAGCGATATATACAAGGTTATATAACGAAATCGCAAATGGCGAAACCGTCCGTAACGCGCTACTATCGGCATAACCTGTTAACACTCTAGCCTCTTCGCCTGTGTCAAAAGATATGGCGGTTTGGCCGCGACCCCTCCGGGTGTCGCCAGGGCGTGGGAAGAAATGACCGCGCCTCCCGTATTTGGAAAGGTGTATATGGCCTCACAGCTTACCGATGCATTCGCGCGTAAGTTTTTTTACCTGCGTCTGTCGATTACCGATGTGTGCAACTTCCGTTGCACCTACTGCCTGCCGGACGGCTACAAACCCGGCGCCGTCAATAACAACGGCTTTCTCAGCGTAGACGAAGTGCGCCGCGTCACGCGCGCTTTCTCCGCGCTGGGCACCGAAAAAGTTCGCCTCACCGGTGGGGAACCCTCTCTGCGTCGCGACTTCACCGAAATCATTGCCGCGGTGCGTGAAAACCCGGCGATCCGTCAGATTGCGGTTACCACCAACGGTTACCGCCTGGCGCGCGATGTCGAACGCTGGCGCGATGCCGGGCTGACGGCGATTAACGTCAGCGTTGATAGCCTCGACGCCCGTCAATTTCAGGCCATCACCGGCCAGGACAAGTTCCACCAGGTGATGGACGGCATTGATGCTGCTTTCGCCGCGGGCTTTGACAAGGTGAAGGTCAATACCGTGCTGATGCGTGATGTTAATCATCACCAGCTCGATACCTTTCTCGCGTGGATCCAACCCCGTCGTATTCAGCTGCGTTTTATTGAGCTGATGGAAACCGGAGAGGGCAGCGATCTGTTCCGCCGTCACCATCTTTCCGGCATGGTGCTGCGCGACGAGCTGCTGCGCCGCGGCTGGATCCACCAGATCCGCCAGCGCAGCGATGGCCCGGCGCAGGTCTTTTGTCACCCGGATTACGCCGGTGAAATCGGCCTCATCATGCCGTATGAAAAAGATTTCTGCGCCACCTGCAACCGCCTGCGCGTCTCATCCGTTGGCAAACTGCACCTGTGTCTGTTTGGCGAAGGCGGCGTCGACCTGCGCGACCTGATGGCTGAGGACGAGCAACAGGCCGAGCTGGAAGCGCGGATAGCCGAAGCCTTGACCCATAAAAAGCAGACCCATTTCCTGCATCAGGGCAACACCGGTATTACGCAGAACCTGTCCTATATTGGCGGTTAATCGTTTTCGAAAGGAGCATTCAGATGAGCCAGGCTAGCGCTGAGTTTATTCCGACCCGTATTGCTATTCTTACTGTTTCCAGCCGCCGTGGCGAAGAGGATGATACCTCCGGCCACTGGCTGCGCGAGGCGGCGCAGGAGGCGGGACACCATGTCGTCGATAAGGCGATTGTGAAAGAAAACCGCTACGCCATCCGCGCCCAGGTGTCGGCGTGGATCGCCAGCGATGACGTGCAGGTGGTGCTGATCACCGGCGGGACCGGGTTCACCGAGGGTGACCAGGCGCCGGAAGCGCTGCTGCCGCTGTTTGACCGTGAGGTCGAAGGCTTTGGCGAAGTGTTCCGCATGCTGTCGTTCGAAGAGATCGGCACCTCGACGCTGCAGTCCCGGGCCGTGGCCGGCGTCGCCAACCGCACGCTGATTTTTGCCATGCCGGGCTCGACCAAAGCCTGCCGCACGGCGTGGGACAACATCATTGCCCCGCAGCTGGATGCCCGCACCCGTCCGTGTAACTTCATTCCTCACCTGAAGAAATAATCTATGTCACAACTGACCCATATTAACGCCGCGGGCGAAGCCCATATGGTGGATGTCTCCGGCAAAGCGGAAACGGTGCGCGAAGCGCGCGCCGAGGCTTACGTCGAAATGCAGGCGGCGACGCTGGCGATGATTATCGACGGCAGCCACCATAAAGGCGATGTGTTCGCCACCGCGCGTATCGCCGGGATCCAGGCGGCAAAACGTACCTGGGAGCTGATCCCGCTGTGTCATCCGCTGATGCTGAGCAAAGTGGAAGTCAATCTGCAGGCGCAGCCGGAGCATAACCGGGTGCGCATTGAGTCGCTCTGCCGTCTGACCGGTAAAACCGGCGTTGAGATGGAAGCATTGACCGCCGCCTCCGTTGCCGCGTTGACCATCTACGACATGTGCAAGGCGGTGCAAAAAGATATGGTGATTGGCCCGCTGCGCCTGCTGGCGAAAAGCGGCGGCAAGTCCGGCGATTTTAAGGTGGACGAACGCCATGATTAAGGTTCTGTTTTTCGCCCAGGTGCGCGAACTGGTCGGCACCGATGCCCTGACACTCGACGCCCGCGACCTGGCAACCGTCGAGGCCGTGCGCCAGCAGCTTGCCGCGCGCGGCGACCGCTGGGCGCTGGCCCTGGAAGAGGGCAAGCTGCTGGCGGCAGTCAACCAGACGCTGACCGCGTTTGACCATCCGGTCGCCAGCGGCGACGAAGTGGCATTTTTCCCACCGGTTACCGGGGGCTAAGATGACGCAAACTCGTATCGTGGTTAGCCCGGCGCGCTTTTGCGTCGGCGATGAGTATCCGTGGCTGGCCGAGCGCGATGAAGACGGTGCGGTGGTCACCTTCACCGGTAAAGTGCGCAATCACAATCTTGGCGACAGCGTGAAAGCGTTAACGCTGGAGCACTATCCGGGGATGACTGAAAAATCGCTGGCGGAGATCGTCGACCTGGCGCGCGAGCGCTGGCCGCTGGGCCGGGTGACGGTTATCCACCGCATCGGCGAAATGTGGCCGGGGGAAGAGATTGTGTTTGTCGGCGTCACCAGCGCCCACCGCGGCAGCGCCTTCGCCGCGGGCGAGTTTATTATGGACTACCTGAAAACCCGCGCGCCGTTCTGGAAGCGTGAGGCGACGCCGGAAGGCGAACGCTGGGTCGACGCCCGCGACAGCGATCGTCAGGCGGCAGAGCGCTGGTAGTGTGATACGCTTACAGGGTGAAACTTTGTTAATCAGGAGAGAGTCATGGACAGATATCCGCGTTCCGATTCAATCGTGCAGGGCCGTACCGGCCTGCAGACTTACATGGCGCAGGTATACGGCTGGATGACGGTCGGCCTGCTGCTGACGGCGTTTATCGCGTGGTTTGCGGCGAATACCCCGGCGGTGATGATGTTCGTCTTTTCGAGCAAAATCACTTTCTTCGGGCTGATTATTGCCCAGCTGGCGCTGGTGTTTGTGCTGTCGGGAATGGTGCAGCGGCTGAGCGCCGGGATGGCCACCACGCTGTTTATGCTCTACTCGGCGCTGACCGGGCTGACGCTGTCGAGCATTTTTATCGCCTATACCTACTCATCGATCGCCAGCACCTTTGTGGTCACCGGCGGGATGTTCGGGGCGATGAGCTTGTATGGTTACACCACGAAGCGCGATCTGAGCGGCTTCGGCAGCATGCTGTTTATGGGGCTGATTGGCATCGTGCTGGCATCGCTGGTCAACTTGTGGCTGAAGAGCGAGGCGCTGATGTGGGCGGTGACCTACATTGGGGTGGTGCTGTTTGTCGGCCTGACGGCGTATGACACCCAGAAGCTGAAAAACATCGGCGAGCAGATTGACACCCGCGACAGCGCCACGCTGCGTAAATACTCGATCCTCGGGGCCTTAACGCTGTACCTGGACTTTATCAACCTGTTCCTGATGCTGCTGCGTATTATGGGCAATCGCCGCTAACCTCTTAATATCAGAGGGTTGCATCTCCTAACGCCCGGCAAGCGCAGCGCCGCCGGGCGATGGCATCAGGCACGGTACCCGTGATGTTGCCGGGTGGCGGCTGGCGCCTTATCCGGCCTACGGTGCGTGCGACCTGTCGTTAATTTATTCACCTTTCTTGCTGAAACTGCCGGTGCTGACGGCCT